>NVSO02000122.1 GCA_002401305.2 Rhodobiaceae bacterium
ATGTTGGTGTCTGTGCGGGCGAATGTGCGCACCACTCAAGCGGCAAGTGTCAGCTTAGGCGCGGGCTTGACCATTGCGTTTCGTTCTGGCGCTGTCACAGGCATGCTAGTCGCCGGACTGGCCTTGTTGTCGGTCACAGTGTCCTACGCTGTTCTTACAGGACCTATGGGGTATGCCCCTGATAGTCGCACCGTGATTGATGCACTGATTGCCTTGGGCTTTGGCGCCTCCTTGATTTCCATTTTTGCTCGACTGGGCGGAGGCATTTTTACAAAGGGTGCTGATGTTGGCGGCGACTTGGTTGGGAAGCTTGAAGCAGGCATTCCTGAAGATGATCCCCGCAACCCTGCAACCATTGCTGATAATGTTGGTGACAATGTTGGTGACTGTGCGGGCATGGCAGCCGATTTGTTTGAAACCTATGCGGTAACGATTGTTGCTACGATGGTGCTGGCCTCTATCTTCTTTACAGGCACAGCGGCAACAGATCTGATGTTGTACCCACTTGCCATTGGGGGGACCTGCATTATTACCTCCATCATCGGGACGTTCTTTGTCCGGTTGGGTAAAAGCAACAACATCATGAATGCGCTTTACAAAGGGTTCATCGCGTCAGCGGTTTTGTCTTTGATCGCGCTCTACTTTGTGACTGATCACATCGTTGGCTTAGGCAGCAGCTTTACAGTTGCAGATCAAACCTTCACCGGCATGGCGCTCTATCAGTGCGGTATCGCTGGTTTGGTCATCACTGGGTTGATTATCTGGATCACTGAGTATTATACCGGCGTTACTTATCGCCCGGTACAATCAATTGCGAGTGCATCTGTTACAGGTCATGGGACAAATGTGATCCAAGGCTTAGCAGTCTCATTGGAGTCTACTGCGTTGCCTGCACTGGTTATCGTGATCGGTATTTTGACAACCTATTCTCTTGCCGGTTTGTTTGGCATTGCGATTGCTGTAAGCACAATGCTAGCCCTTGCGGGTATGGTTGTTGCGCTTGATGCATTTGGTCCTGTTACGGATAATGCAGGGGGGATTGCCGAGATGGCGAAGCTGCCTGAAGACGTTCGTAAAATAACGGATGCGTTGGATGCAGTTGGCAATACAACCAAAGCGGTCACAAAGGGCTATGCGATTGGTTCAGCAGGTCTTGGGGCATTGGTGTTGTTTGCGGCCTATACGCAAGACATTATATATTTCTCGGCGAACGCAGACATCTATCCCTACTTTGCGGGTGTGACGCCAGACTTCTCCCTTTCCAATCCTTACGTTGTGATTGGTCTCTTTATGGGGGGCATGTTGCCGTATTTATTCGCGGCGATGGGCATGACGGCGGTTGGCCGTGCGGCTGGTGCGATTGTGGAAGAGGTGCGTCGGCAATTCAAAGAGAAGCCGGGCATTATGGAAGGGACAGAAAAACCCGACTATAAAGCGGCGGTTGATTTGCTGACACGGTCGGCCATTCGCGAAATGATTGTGCCGTCGATGTTGCCGGTTCTTTCACCGATCGCCTTGTACTTCATCATCCTGCAGATCTCAGATAAGTCGTCTGCGTTCTCTGCGCTGGGCGCCATGTTGCTCGGTGTGATTGTCACTGGATTGTTCGTGGCTTTGTCCATGACTGCTGGTGGGGGTGCTTGGGATAACGCTAAGAAGTATATCGAAGATGGCCACCACGGCGGCAAGGGATCTGACGCTCACAAGGCTGCGATCACTGGAGATACGGTTGGCGATCCTTATAAGGACACAGCGGGTCCTGCTATAAACCCAATGATCAAAATCACAAATATTGTGGCTTTGCTTTTGTTGGCTGTTCTTGCGCACTAATTGGAGCGCTGCAAAAATTAAAGCCCCGCGTAATGTTACGCGGGGCTTTATTTGTTAGATATCTTGTCGAGATCGCTTGGCGATTTCTATTTCCCTGGTCCGCCAGAGCCGCCAGCTGGTTTGTTGAATTTTCCGAGGTTGCCGAAAATCTCGCCCAATACAGTTAGCTCTTTACCCCGGGTTGGGGTGGTGCGGTCAATGAAGTTGACGATCTTGCCGTCTTCCAATCCGTAATGTGCAATCTTTTGAACGGTTTTGGTTTCATCAAATTGAATGGCGATGATCCGGCGTTCAACTTCTTCTGGATTGAAGAAGGTTACAGTCTCTACACGGCTGAAAATGTAATACCACGCCTCGTTTTCCACAGTGGATGTGGTGGAGGGGGAGCCTAGCAAACCGCGCACTTGTTGGCGGGTCATGCCATCTTCTAGGCGTTCAACGATCTTTTCGTCAAATTTGTAGCCTCGGTGCTCTTGCAAAGGTGCGCAGGCAGTTGTGGCCAAAGCAGCTGTTAGAGCGAGCCCTGCGGCCCATTTTGTCATTCGCTTCATATCGCTTCCCGATAATTCCTCTGACCCGCCTTTTTAAAGCGGTTCACTCGACTAAAGCCCTCTGTTGACGTAGCCGGGTTCACGGTTAATTTCAACTAACTTGCGCAAATTCATTCATATAGCGGTCAAATGTACCCCAAATTGTAGGGTGCGGCCTTTTTGTCCAGTTCCCTCATATAAGGGAATGGTGTAGAGAACTGACATGATCCTAAAGAAATTACTCAGCCTCACAAAGCTTTTGAAGCGTCCGGACACAGAAACTGCATTTGCCGTATATGGCAGTGTTGTTGCTCAGGCGCGCGAACCTGCCTTTTATCTAGATGTGCCCGTGCCGGACACGGTAGACGGTCGTTTTGAAATGATAATCCTGCATGTCTTCCTACTGATTGACCGTTTGCGCGGGCAGGGAGATAAGGCCGCAGAGCTGTGCCAACAGCTGTTTGACACTCTGTTTGACGACATGGACCGCTCTTTGCGGGAGATGGGTGTTGGGGATCTCTCCGTGGGTAAGAAGATCAATACCATGGCTGAGGCGTTTTATGGCCGGGCGGGGGCCTATCAAGACGCTTTGGATAAGGAAGACCGGGAAGAGCTGATTGGTGCTCTTACTCGCAATATTTTTCCTGAAGTGTCGGCGGAAGACGTGTCGCGCGCCGGGATTGAGAAGTTGGCGGACTATTTGGCGGCGAATCGCCTTGAGTTGGCTCGCCAAGCCGTGGACGACATAATTGTGGGCAAAATAACCTTTGTGCCTTTGGCACCGGCGACAGAAAGTAATCAAGATGTCTGATACCCCTCCAAACACATCAGAGCCTGTTGTGGCTGCAGAGCTGTTCTCGCGCATTGTGGAGCTCGATTCTGTGCCACCAACCGGGCGCAATCTGGTTTTTGAAGCCGATGAGGCGCAGAAGGCTGCGTTGGCAGTTCGGTTTCGGGTTGATCAAATTCATTTCTTGAAAGTGACTGGGTTGCTCAAACCTTGGCGCAAAGCCGGTTTTAAACTGACGGCTCAGTTTGAAGCAGAAGTTTTGCAAACCTGTGTGGTGACACTTGAGCCCTTCACTCAGACGCTGAAAGGAACGTTCACTGAAACCTTCCTGCCGGAGGCTGTTTTGGAGAAAACGAGCGTTGAAATTGAGTTGGATGCTGAAGGCATTGATCCGCCAGAGGGATTCGGTCCTGAGCGTCGATTGGACGTTGGCCAGTATGCGGCTGAATATTTTGGGCTAAAATTGGCCCCTTATCCACGTGCTCCGGGTGTGGAATTTGCAGATGTCATTGAAGATAGTGATGAAAAGGCGGCGGAAAACGTCAGTAATGACGTCGGGTCACGGCCAAATCCCTTCGCTATCTTGAAAAAATTACAATCTGACGACGATTAAAACTCTCCTTAAACTAGATAAAGCGGTTGAACCTCTGCCTTAAACGGGTATTTTTCGCCTGCGCAGCGGCTTGCTGCCCTGATATGGTCCCAATTGGACCGTATTTAGCGATTCTGTTTACCTTGTGGTGGACGGGGAGAATACTGGCGTGGGTAGTTAGACCCTTGTTGAAAAGGGCACCCCGGAATGGGGACTGTCTCGAATGTGTAGATCGGAGAGCATGTGGCGCGTGAATTGATTGTAGCTTTGGATGGTATGGGCGGTGACTTTGGACCAGAAGTGATCGTTGCTGGCGCTGAAATAGCGCATGTCCGTCATCCTGAAGTTCGCTTTATGATTTTCGGTGATGAAACCAAAATCAAAGCGGAGCTTACTAAAAATCCACGAGTGGCGGGTGCCTGCGAAGTTGTGCACACAGAAGTCTCCATCAGCATGGACGACAAACCTACTCAAGCGCTTCGGCGCGGTCGCAAGACCAGCAGCATGTGGATGGCGATTGAAGCGGTGAAGGAGGGCAAAGCCCAAGTCGCCGTTTCTGCGGGTAACACCGGGGCTTTGATGGCAATGGCGACGCTTTGTCTGCGCACCATGCCTGCTATTCAGCGTCCAGCCATTGCAGCACTTTGGCCAACCATGCGCGGTGAAAGCGTTGTGTTGGACATGGGCGCAACGATTGGCCCGGATGCAGAGCAATTGGTACAATTTGCCGTCATGGGTGAAGCCTATGCACGGGTGCTTTACGGCATGGACAAGCCAACCGTTGGCTTGCTCAATATTGGCGAAGAAGAAGTCAAAGGCACAGAGATTGTCAAAGGGGCTGCACAGATTTTGCGCTCAGATGTGACGGGCTTGAATTTCTACGGCTTTGTTGAAGGCGATGATATTGGCAAAGGGACTGTCGATGTTGTGGTGACTGACGGCTTTACCGGCAATGTCGCGCTGAAGACAGCTGAAGGGACTGCGCGCCAAATTGCGGAATATTTGCGTGCGGCGATCCAGCGGTCTTTCTTTTCAAAAATTGGATATTTCTTTGCGCAAAGTGCCTTTCGCACGCTGCGTGAAAAATTGGACCCTCGCTCGGCAAATGGCGGCTTGTTTTTGGGCCTGAATGGCTTGGTGGTGAAAAGCCACGGCGGAACAGATGCCATTGGTTTTGCCTCTGCTATTGATGTGGCTGTGGATGTGGCAGCGGCTGATTTGGTGCGCAAAATCAGCACCGAAATGGAAGTGTTTGCCAAACGCACTGAAGAGAAGAGCGCTGAAGTCGAAAGTGCTGAAACTGGGGCGACTGTATCGTGACGTGTATTAGATCTGTTGTAGCTGGCTGTGGTTCCTATTTGCCGGAGCGCGTCGTAACGAATGCCGATTTGGCCAAATTTGTGGATACAACCGATGAGTGGATTGTATCGCGGTCCGGCATTCACCAGCGCCATTTGGCGGCTGAAGGTGAATTGACGTCCGATTTGGGGCTGGCTGCGGCTCAAGCTGCATTGGATAATGCGGGTCTGACGGTGGATGATATTGACCTCATTGTCATGGCCACAACGACGCCGGATGATACGTTTCCAGCGACCGCCACTAAAATTCAAATGAAACTGGGCATGCATCACGGTGCTGCCTTTGATATTCAGGCTGTGTGCTCTGGATTTGTTTACGCGATGAGTGTGGCAGACAATTTCATCAAAACGGGCCAAAGCAAAGGCGCATTGGTTATTGGCGCGGAAACCTTTTCCAGACTTCTGGATTGGGAAGATCGCACCACCTGCGTTTTGTTTGGCGATGGGGCCGGGGCAGTTGTCCTCAAGCCTGAAGAAGGGACTGGTGAGCTGAGCGACCGTGGTATGCTTACAGCACATCTCCATTCTGATGGACGTTACCGCGACAAGCTTTATGTCGATGGCGGGCCGTCTTCCACCCAAACTGTTGGGCATGTGCGCATGATCGGGAAAGATGTTTTCCGCCATGCGGTTGTTAATATTGCCGATGTAATCACCGAAGCCTTGGATGCAACGGGCTACACGATCGACGATATTGATTGGTTTGTGCCACACCAAGCCAACCGGCGTATTTTGGAAGGCACGGCCAAGCGCATTGGCTTGCCTTTGGAAAAAGTTGTGATGACAGTTGGCCAGCATGGCAATACGTCTGCGGCTTCTGTGCCCCTGGCATTGGACACAGCGCTTAAAGACGGGCGCATCAAATCTGGCGACCTTGTTTTGCTAGAAGCGATGGGTGGCGGGTTCACTTGGGCCTCTGCTTTACTCCGTTGGTAGCGGTTGAGGGGCTTAAACTGCATTTTCTGAAATTTTTGTTTAAAGACAATGCGTTATCCCCTTGAAATCGATAGGCTTTTGATGCTGATATAGACCAAATCGAATTGGGAGATTTGGCATATGGGGCGAACGGTCACTCGGGCGCAGTTAAGCGAAGCAGTTTATCAAGAAGTTGGCTTGTCTCGGAATGAGTCGGCGGACCTTGTGGAAGCAGTGCTCAAAGAAATTTCTGAAGATTTGATCGTG
>NVSO02000123.1 GCA_002401305.2 Rhodobiaceae bacterium
ATGGGGTTCCGCGAAGAGCTGGAATCTATTTTGGATGCGACACCTTCTGAGCGGCGCACCTTGATGTTCTCAGCCACTGTGCCACGCGGCATTGCCAATCTGGCCAAGCGCTACCAGCGCAACGCCGTTCGCGTGACAACTGCGGAAGAAGAAAAACAGCATTTGGATATTGAATATCGTGCTGTGATGGTTGCGCCGAACGATCAAGAAAACGCTATCATTAATGTGCTGCGTTTCTACGAAGCCAAAAATGCCATCGTCTTCTGCGGTACACGCGCGATGGTTAACCACATGACCAGCCGATTTAACAATCGCGGTTTCAAAGTTGTGGCCCTCTCAGGTGAACTGAGCCAAAACGAACGTACGCACGCGCTACAAGCCATGCGCGATGGCCGTGCTCGGGTGTGTGTCGCCACAGATGTTGCGGCTCGTGGGATTGACTTGCCGGACCTTGAGCTGGTTATTCACGCGGACATTCCTAAAAACCGCGAATCCTTGCTTCACAGAAGTGGCCGGACGGGCCGTGCCGGACGCAAAGGGGTGAGTACCCTGATTGTGCCGCACAGAGCACGTCGCCGCACCGAAAGCCTGCTGCGCAGCGCTAAGGTTGATGCTGTTTGGGGCAAGCCCCCGTCGGCTGAAGAAATTTTGAAGCGCGACGATGAGCGTCTGTTGAGCGATCCAGCATTGACTGAACCGATTCAAGAGAACGAAACCGAATTCGCGCAGAAGATGCTTGAAACGTTTAGCCCTGAACAAGTGGCAACTGCCCTTGTACGGGTCTTCCGCAAAGATCGGTCTGCACCTGAAGAGCTGCTGGACACGTCTGTGAGCGAACGCCAGCCACGCGAAAAGCGTGAGCGGCGTGAAGACTTTGACGGCGGTGTTTGGTTTACCCTGACTGTTGGACGCAAGCACAATGCAGAACCACGTTGGTTGCTGCCGATGCTCTGCAAGGCAGGTAATTTCACCAAGCGTGAAATTGGCGCTATCAAAATTCAACAAGAAGAAACTCACGTTGAGATCGCACCACAGTGTGTGGAAAGCTTCATGAAGTCGCTTGGCCCCAACAATACGTTGGAAAAATCCATCACGGTGACGCGCCTCTCTGGCCGACCTACGATGGATAGCAGAAGCAACCAGCCACGTGGCAAAGGTCGCGGCGAGCGAGATTATAGCAACAAGGGCCGTGACGACCGTGGACGTGGTGGCGACAGAGGTCGTGATGACCGGGGCCGTGACGATCGAGGCCGCGATCGGGACCGTGCAGACCGCAAACCTAAACGGGCTCCTTATGGCGCAGAGCGAACAGAAGCTGATACGCCCCCTTCACGCGGTCGGGACAAAAAAACAAGCTACAAGGAAGATGAGTCCATCAGCACTGCTGAATGGATGGGCGATGAAGTGCCTTGGGACAAAGTTGGGCTTGAAAAAGCGCGTCGGGATAAACCGGATACGAAACCAGCGCGCAAAACGGGGTCAAAATCAGATTCTAAAACTGATTATAGAGACGCTAAATCGTCTGACTCGCGCCCTGCCCGCAAATCCGGGAAAAGCGGCGACAGTGCCTCTGGCAAACCCAAAGCACGCGATGGTGGTAAATCCAGCACCCCTGCAGGTAAAAAGGGTTACAAGGGCAAGTCGACTTCTGCGGAAAAACCGAGTGTAGAGAGCAAGGCCAGTGAGAATAAGAACACACTTTCTTTGGCTGGCGATGCACCGCTGAAACGCAAAAAACCGCTCAAATAAAGGGCCTCACAAAAATGTGCGAATAAACTTGCCGATTGAATCCTCTTTATCGTCAAGTTTGTTTGCATTTTCCTCCGCCATCGTCTATTAGGCATGTGTGACATAAGTCTTTCAATGATCCGCTGATGCCTGTTCGCAGACTGATGGTTTCCTAAAAAAGGCCAAGCTGCACCAAGCCGCCGTATTTCACGGGCGGTACTACGGCCACTTTATTTCAAGTGGTACTACTACTTAAGGAGACAGGCGGATGGCTACTGGCACCGTAAAATGGTTTAATTCTACTAAAGGTTATGGCTTCATCGCACCGGATGCTGGCGGGAAAGATGTATTCGTACACATTTCTGCTGTTGAGCGCGCTGGTTTGGGTGGTCTTGATGACAACCAAAAAATTCAGTACGAAATTGAAAGCGGCCGTGATGGCAAAGAGTCTGCAAGCGATTTGAAATTGCTCGACTAAACTTTGACATCTATTGATGTTTTTGAAACGGCGACTAAACGTAATGTTTAGCCGCCGTTTTGCGTTTTTGATGAGCTTGCGTTTTTGATGAGTTTGCGTTTCTGGGGTTTGTTTTTAGGAACGACTTCGCATCAAGGTGCCATGCCCTTCCCACATGAGATGACCCGACACAGCAAGCGCCTGACGCCCCTTCTGAGCACCGAAGGCTCTCACACGCCCTTCGGCTCCCCTATCGCTCACGAGCGCATGACAACGCCGTAGGAAGCCCCCCCAAGACAGCCCTAGAACCGCCACGCCTCCGCATGGCTAATCGGCACCGTCTTCCAAGGCCCTATCGCATCACGCAACACAAGCGGATAGCGACTGCCCTGCAAAAGGTAGCCGACGCGGCACGCTGTGCGGATTTCTTCACAGAGAATTTGCGGAATATGGATGGTTGGAAAAAGATCTCCCCACGGGAGAAGCACTCAACATCGAGAGTGGAAAACCACTCAGAAGAGAGAGTGGCTGGGGTGGCAGGATTCGAACCTGCGCATGGCGATACCAAAAACCGCTGCCTTACCGCTTGGCTACACCCCAAGATTTCGCGCAACATACGGAACCCGTTTAGAAACATCAATGGGGTTTTTCATAAAATGTCGGGAAAATGTCAGGAATGGCGAGGAAGCAGGGGATAACTTTCAGAAGTGCCCCTTTGGAGCCCTTTTCGCCGTGGTAGAGCAATAGTTTTCCCCATGTTTCCACTCATTTTCCACCAAGTGACTCGCGAAAAAGATGAAGTTTCTTTCGAGAGAAGTTATGCTCTCCCCAATTGATGGAAAATTAGGAGCGTATTGTGGCGGTTGGACAGGTCAAGACATTGTCGTTGGAGCAGGCGAATCAAAAAGCAAACCTTTTGCTGGAGAGCGGGCAGCTCGCGCAAGCAGAAGAAATGTGCAAACGCATTCTGCGCACTAAAGAAGATTCCCATGAGGCCTATCAAACCCTCTCCTTGGTCGCGTTCCGGGTGGGCAAGCAAGATTTGGCGTGCCAATTGCTCGAAAAGGCAATTGCCATTGAACCAAACCATGCCATCTATCACCGCAACTTGGGCGAGATGCGCCGCCAGATGGGCCAATTGCCCGCTGCCGTTGCCGCAGGACGCCGGGCCACCGCGCTTGATGTGAACGATACGGTTGCCTTCTATAACCTTGGGATCGCGCTGGGGGACTCTGAAGCCTACAACGACGCTGTGATGGCCTATAAGCACGCCACCAAGCTGATGCCGGGCCACAGCCAAGCTTTCAACAACATGGGAGCGGCCCTTGAGAAGCTGGGCAAAAAAGAACCTGCCCTCAAAGCCTATACAGAAGCTGCCAAGCAAGATCCGATGAATGCGGAAGCGCAAAACAATCGCGGGGCCATTCATAGTGAGAATGGGGACCTTGATGAAGCCCGGTCTGCTTTTTCTGCATCGATTGATGCCAATCCTCTTTTCTCTGAGGCTCACTTCAATCTTTCCACACTGAAAAAGTACACTGAAGACGATCCGCATGTGGAAGCTCTTGAGCAGGTCGCTAAGACGCAACCGCCGATGGAGCAGGAAGCGCGGGCTCGGTTCTTCTTTGCCCTTGCTAAGGCCCGTGAGGACCTTAAGCGCTATCCTGAGGCCTTTGAGGCTTATCGCTTAGGCAATCAGTTGATCCGCGCCACGTACCAGTATTCAGAAGAGAAGACGCGCAAGATTGTCGACCACATTATCAAGACACATGACGCAGACCACATGGCGGCAACACAGAGCACGGCTGACGCTAATCCTTTGCCGGTCTTTATTTTGGGCATGCCGCGCTCGGGCAGTACGCTGACCGAACAGATCTTGGCGAGCCATCCACAAGTCTTTGGTGCTGGAGAGCTCAGCGACTTCGATGTGATCCTCAATGAAGTCGCCCAAGAGCGCTACAACATGCCGGGGCTTGACGCGGCGGAGAAATATACGGCCGATGATTTTGCAGAGATCGGCAAACGCTACCTTGCACGGCTGAAGAAATATGCACCGCGCGCGAAACGCATTTGCGACAAGATGCCTGCCAACTTCATGTATATCGGGTTGATCCAGCGCGCCCTGCCCGGTGCGCAGATTTTGCACACCCGCCGGAATGCAATGGACACATGCCTGTCGAACTTCACCCGTCACTTCACCAGCACGATGAACTTTGCCTATGAGCTGACGGAATTGGGCATGTATCACAACCAATATCGTCGTCTAATGGACTATTGGGACAAGTCATTGCCTGAAGGCACTGTGCTGGACGTGGATTATGAAAAGGTGGTGGATGACCTTGAAACCGAAGCACGCCGGATCATCGAGCATATTGGTCTTGAGTGGGACCCGGCTTGTTTGGCTTTCCATGAAAACAAACGCACAGTGAAAACAGCGAGTATTGCGCAGGTACGCCAGCCGATTTATCGCAATTCATTGGAACGTTGGCGCTCCTATGAGCAAGAGCTTCAGCCGTTGAAAGCCGCCTTGCAGAACTACGCAGGACGCCCCTACCCTGGCGTTTAAGCTTTAAGAGCTCATTCAACAAACAGCCCCCGCTGAGTTTTCAGCGGGGGCTGTTTGCATTTGGACTAGCTCTCATAAAGTGGCGACTGCCATTGGGGATCAAGTGCAGCCGCCGATTGACCTACCAACTAATGGAGAGGCCAATTGTACCGGTGTTGCGGGAAGACTCATCCCCTAGTGCCGCATCCCACCCTGCGAAGGCCGTCACAGCTTCGGAAAGTTTAACATCGAAGCTTACGCCCAAATCAATCGTGGTTTGGTCTTCGAAGTCGAGCGAGGCTGTGGTTGAGCCGGTGTAGCCCACAAAGCCAACATCAGCTGAGCTGTCGCCACCGTTCCATTGTTGGGTCACCCCTACTTTCAATGCCGGTGTGACTTGGATACCGTCTGGGGACCCAAGATCAATTTCGTAGCGTAGGCCTGCACCTAAGCGCGTTTGTTGGGTGTCAACTTCGCCCACTGTCATCGCCCCATCAGCGCCTGATTCAGAATAGCTGTCGATGGAGGCTGAGTGGATGCCCACTTTCACGAATGGGCTGAGGCGACCACCCAAAGCTGCAAGCTGGAGACCTGCTTCTAAGTTGGCCCCGTAGGATGTTGCATCGGTTGAGCCTGAGGCATCACCCGTCGTCAACGTCCGTGTGGTGTCAACCGATTGCATACCCACCATGAGCGTGCCATCGAGATAGAAGTCGTCGTTCATGTAGTTGAGATAGGCGGCTCCAAAGAGGCCGTCGTTTTCGGCTTCTGATGTTGCGCTGTCGATATCGATGTCCCCATCCATGTACCCAACGGCCAGACCAACTTTGAGGTTTGGTTCAGAAATAATATCCATCCCGACGTTGAAGCCCCATGCGTCTTGATCGAAGTCTGCGCCATTTGCGCCCAGACCTTCGTGCTCTGCATTGTAGAGGTAGCCTGTGGCCCAGAGGTTGCCGTCACGGCGCGCGCCTTCTTGCAGGTTCTCGAGGAAGACAAAGCCAGCGTCAGACAC
>NVSO02000124.1 GCA_002401305.2 Rhodobiaceae bacterium
AAAAGGCGCCACGTTCCTGCTTATAGAGCCCCGGAGCAACAAACATATAGATTTGGGAGGCAATAACGGGAAAGGCAAAGAAGATTGCCCCAAAAAGCGCAAGCTTAAGCTGAGTAAAAAAGTACTCCTGCGGCGCTGTAAAGATCAGCTTGAGATTTTCCTGATCGCCCGCCGCCCGCTCATAGGGGTAAAGCAGGATATTGAAAATATCTTCAGCGAAATAGAAGCAAATGCCAAACATCACCACAATAGCGGCCACCGACCACATCAACCGAGAGCGCAACTCAATCAAATGAGCCATCAAAGGGGCGCGGGAATCCTCAATATCAACATCGCTCATGCCGTATCTTTCCCGCCTATATCCGCTTTTTGAGCAGCAACGTCCGCCTCTGCCAGGTCGGCTTTAGCTTCAACAGGCTCCGAAGGTTCAGTGGGTTTAGAAGCATCCATGCTCGCCGCCGCGCCAAGTTTATCAGCCGCAGCTTCGGCTTTCTCCATCAATACCCGCTGATCCTTTTCCATGTCCTCAAATTCAGTCGGATCAATCGCCTCGCCCACAAGTTTTTTAACTTGCTGAACCGGAGAGATCTCGGACAGATTTTTTTTGAGGTCCCGCAGCTCGCTCAGCTCGGTTTCGCGCGCCATGTCGCTAATCCCGTCCTGAAATTCCCGAGCCATACTGCGCATTTTCGCTGTATAGCGCCCAATGTTACGCAACATAACGGGCAAGTCCTTAGGGCCAACAACAATGATTGCCAGAACGACCAAGACCAAAATTTCAGACCAACCGATGTCAAACATCAGACAACACCCAGAGAACAACAGGAAAATTCACACGAGCAACCCATAGGGTCACACTAGATCAAGCCGACACCAAACCAGAATTTAGGAGGTTTTGTCTTTTGATTTCTCTTCTTCTTCCACTTTAGCAGTGTCAGATTTCTCAATGTTTTTAGGCTCTGCCACTTCTTCGCGACGACCTTTGCGAAAACTGGTGACACCTTTAGCAACATCTCCCATCAGCTCAGAGATTTTGCCACGGCCGAAGAGCAATACAATCAGCACAACCACGATGATTACCTGCCACGGACCAATGCTTCCCATCTAAGTTCTCCAATTTTCAGCTCTACAGAGCTTGAATACGCTTTAATTTAGACCACTAACTCTCAGACATCATTGCAGAAATTCGTAATAGTTGCAATTCAACGTCAATTAGGTCAGCGATAGATATAGTGCTCGGAACGCCTCACCACCAGTGGTAACTGCTCCGAAGATGTGAGGTTTTTCCCGCATTAACATCAAGAAAAGTTCAACAAGTTGGAATAGCAAGAAACCAACCCGCCCTTTACGTCACATCAGTCTTCGTTTTTAGATTGTATTTCGTGGTCATCTAATACTTCGCCGTATTCTTCAGGCGCTTCATCCTCGAAGTCTCCATCTCCGTCACCGCCCGTTTCGGTAGGATTGGGGACAATGAAGGTCGGCGGTAGATTGGCTTCCAACATGCCAGAGCCTCTAAGCTCTTCCAAACCCGGAAGGTCAGAGATGTTTTCTAGTCCGTAATGGATCAAAAACTCATCACTGGTGCCGTAGGTAACCGGGCGTCCTGGTGTGCGTCGACGTCCACGCAACCGGATCCAAGTCGTTTCCATCAACACATCAATCGTGCCTTTTGAAACGCTCACACCCCGAATATCTTCAATTTCGGCACGTGTAACGGGCTGGTGGTAAGCAATAATCGCCAATGTTTCCAAAGCAGCCCGGCTGAGTTTCTTCTGCTCAACAGCCTCGCGGCGCATAAGGAATGAGAGGTCTTCAGCCGTCCGCAGCATAAATTTATCCGCCACCCGCACCAAATTCACACCCCGGTTTTCATAGGCGATTTGCAAGTCTTCAATCAACGCGCCGACATCAGCCCCTTCGGGCAAACGCGCAGCGATACTATCCACGTCCAATGGTTCAGCCGCCGCAAAGAACAAGGCCTCAACCATGCGCAATTGTTGCACGGGGTCGTGTAACGGGAACGGCTGAGCATCCTCTTCATCATCGTCATGCTCGGCTTCAGGAACGGCAACTAAATGAGGCTCTTCATCCCCGCCTTCCGCCGCGCTCTCCGGCTCATCCGCCGCGTCGCTTGCTTCTTCAGCACCAGCACCTACGTCAGAATCCGCACCCTCTTCAGAACTCAGGTCAGCCTCTTCCTCTAATTCATTCAAATCAGAGACTTCTTCGTCATCCAAGCGAGCTTCAGCACCCTCAGTCTCGCTCTGCGCGTCGGCAGCAGAGACGTCATGTTCTTGGGCGTCATCATCGCCAGACACAGCTTCAGGGTTCGTTTCAGATGTTTCGCTCATTCGTCACTCGCGTCGCCATTAGGGGTTTCAGACGATTGGTTGGATTTTTGAGGCATCTTTGCATCGCGGCCTGCCCGACGCCGCACATAAACCGGTTCAAAGTGGTTCATTTGTTTAATCTCAAGATGGCCGTGTTTTACCAATTCAAGGGTGGCACTAAACGTACTCGCAATCGCACTGCGCCGCTTTTCAGGCGAGGTATACCCCGGCGGCAAAAAGGACTCGATACGGCCCCAATCGATGACAATGCCGAGCATATTTTGAATGCGGTTACGCGCATCTTCGATGGACAAAATGGGGAACTTCTTTGGTTCCCACTTCGGCTCATGCCCCCGCAACCTTTGGGTCACATACGACTTGAGCAAATCGTACAAAGTACCTTGCCACTCAGGCGTTTTGATCACCCGTACCCCCTCAGGTGCCCCGCGACCAAAAATGGAAACCCCCATTCGGTGGCGCGCCATCAGGTCTTGGCTGGCCTTACGCATGGCTTCAAGCCGGCGCAATTGAAACGCCAAGATAGCCGCCATCTCCTCGCCAGACGGGCCTTCTTCTTCTTCAGGCGGCGGCAGCAACAATTTCGACTTCAAAAAGGCCAGCCAGGACGCCATCACCAGATAATCAGCAGCAAGATCAAGCTCTAACCGCTTAGCATTATTGATAAATTCAAGATATTGATTTGCCAGAGCCAAGATCGAAATCTTGGTGATATCAACCTTTTGAGTGCGCGCCATCGCCAAAAGCACATCAAGCGGGCCTTCGTAGCCATCAAGGTCAACAATCAACCCGTCTTCAGGCACAGACTTGTGGGGGGCGGCCTTGTCTTCTTGAAACGTGTCTTCTTGAAACGTGTCTGCTTGAACCGTTTTTGGTAGGGCCGCTTGCCCCTCGTGTTCAGCGCCCGCCTCTTGAGGTGGTCCCGCAGAATCTGAAACCTCGTCATTGGACACAGCCGTATCCGTCCCCCCAGCGCTTTCTTCAGCTTGCTCAGGAGGTTGATCTTCAGGTGTTTTAGGCGGTGTTTCACTCATAGACACAAATCACGGAATCAAAATTATTAACGGGTAAGCAATCTTTATACCCCGGCTGGGGCATGTCGCCTACGACCATTCTAGGTGAAGTTGGGGGTAACTTTAGGCCGATTTTTTACACAATTCATCAAATCGAGCCAGAGAGGCAGTTAAATCAATGTCTTCTGGGGTCCGCAGTGCCTTTTCGGCAGCTTTTGCCCGCTTTAAAGAAGGGCCAGAAAGGAAGGAAAGCTCGCCAGCGATCTCTGTCATTTGAGCCATATCCCCATTGCAATGTAAAATCATATCGCACCCGGCCCTTAACGAGTCTTGGACCCGCGAGGCATATGTGCCCCCTAGAGCTTTCATGGACAGGTCATCAGTCATAATCAAACCCTGATACCCAATGTCTCCGCGCAAAACATCCTTGATCACTTTGGCAGATGTGGTTGCGGGTGCTTGGTCATCGATCGCCTCATAAATAACATGGGCCGTCATCGCCATGACAATGTCTTTAAGGGCTGCAAATGGTTTGAAATCTGTCGCCGCCAACTCTTCATAAGACGTCGCCACCCGTGGCAATTCCAAATGGGAATCCACACCCGCACGACCATGGCCCGGAATATGTTTGATAATGGGCAGAACACCGCCCGCCAAAAGCCCATTTGCAACGGCACGCCCAATCGGCACCACAACATCTTCACCGCGTCCATAAGCCCGGTTGCCAATAACGTCATGTGCGCCTTCAATCGGCAGGTCCATAATCGGCAGGCAATTGACGTTCACACCCACATCGATCAGCTCTTGAGCGATAAGGCGCGCGCCAAGCCACGCAAACTCTAAGCCCGCGTCGCCATCCGTTTCGAATAATTTTCCATAAGACCGGCCTTCGGGATAGGCCCGCCAATGCGGCGGTTTAAGGCGCGCAACGCGTCCCCCTTCCTGATCAATCAAGATCGGCGTGGTCTCACGGCCCGTAATCTCGCGCAAACTTGCGGTAAGCGCACGTACTTGCTCAGGCGTGTCCACATTGCGCGCAAAGAGGATAAAGCCCCACGGCTGAACCTCGCGGAAGAAAGCGGCTTCTTCAGCGCTCAACACATGGCCCTGACAGCCAAAAATCACATTTCTCATAGATGATGACTGCACAGTGCCCCCTACCGCTTACGAACTAAACAACCTTGGCCGCGCGTTTTTAACTGCGCACAAGTTTGGCTGGCTTTTTCTTTAGATGCAAAGAAACCCATCCGCAAACGGTAATAGATCCCCTTGTCCCCAAGATCTGCCCGCTGAAGGTCAGGCCGCATGCCATCCAATAAATCTGAATGTTTGGCGCGCAAGGAAGCAAATTCCGCATTTGCAGTCGCCACATCTCTAAAGGCCGCAATTTGAATAACATACTCACCGCTTGTCACGGCTTTCGGTGCCCGTGCCGGTTGCGACACGACGCGCGCAGGAACTGTACTCGCCGTCACAGTTTTGCTTTTGCTCACATCTGTCGAACTAGGCGGAACCAATCTGCGCGGTTTCGCAGCAGGCATTGGTACAGGTTTCTGGGAGCGCGACGTGCTGACGGCTCGTTGCTGCCCACCAACCACAAGAGAGCCAACCGAGGATGGAATTTCCAATGCGGGCGGTAAAGTCTCTACATAATTTTTTGAGGTTTCAGGCACGCGGTTCGGCACGCGC
Source organism: Rhodobiaceae bacterium (assembly GCA_002401305.2). Taxonomy (GTDB): domain Bacteria; phylum Pseudomonadota; class Alphaproteobacteria; order Parvibaculales; family Parvibaculaceae; genus NORP139. Next base: position 5,054 of record NVSO02000124.1, read on the forward strand.
GCGATGTCTATCGGCTCTTCAGAGCGCGGCAGCAACCGTTCAATCCCATTATCCAAGGCTTCTGCGCCAGAAATCTTGTCGTAAATACGCTTATCGCGGTGAGGGAATTTTTGGCCACCGGGATCTTCCGGTGCCATTTTGAAAGGCGTTCTATCAGCTTGAATAAGCGGCGGCCCGGATTTGGCGCCCTGCTTCATGCCCTGCTGGTAAGCTAAAAACACAACCCCGGCAAAGGCCGCAATAACGACGATCGCGCCGAGGAAAAGCAGCGGCCCGCGTCTGCGAGGTCCTTCATCAGTTGCATCATAGGTGTGATATTCATCTGCAGGCGTTGCTGCAAATTGACCACCTCTGTCATCATCATCATAGCCGGCCATTTAGCGCATCTCCTCAATCGGTTCTACCCCCAGAACCTCCAGTCCTGCCGCCAATACGCACGCAGCAGCCCGAATCAATGCCAACCTCGCAAGCGTAGCACCCTTGTCCTCTTTCACAATAAATCTGAGGTTCGGGTGGTCTTTCCCCTTGTTCCACAACGAGTGGAACGCGCCAGCCAAATCATACAGATAAAACGCAATCCGGTGCGGCTCATGGGCTTCAGCCGCCGCCTCCATAACCCGTGGGAAAGCAGCCATCTGTTTGATCAGCGCCAATTCAGCCTCATCGGAAAGCCTGGACATATCCGCACCAGACAAAGCCGCATCCGAGAGATCTTCTCCCGCAAAACCTTTTTCGTCATCCGCGCCGTTGCGCAGCACCGAGCAAATACGCGCATGAGCATATTGCACATAAAACACCGGATTATCCCGCGACTGTTCCGTGACTTTGGCAAAGTCGAAATCCAACGTCGCATCGTTTTTCCGGTACAGCATGATGAAGCGCACAACGTCCCGGCCAACTTCTTCCACCACTTCGCGCAGAGTGACAAAGTTCCCAGACCGTTTGGACATTTTCATCGGCTCACCGTCGCGCAACAGGCGCACAAGCTGGCAAATCTTCACGTCCAACACGTCTTTTTCAGAACCCGTTACAGCCCGCACAGCCGCACTCATCCGCTTGATGTAACCCGCATGGTCAGCCCCCCAAACATCAACTTGATTGGTGTAGCCCCGGTTATATTTGTCGAAGTGATAGGCTATATCGGGCGCAAAATACGTCCAGCTGCCATCGGACTTTTTCAACGCCCGGTCAACATCGTCACCAAACTCGGTGGACTTAAAGAGAGTTTGAGGCCGCGCTTCATAGTCCTCAATTGTTTTGCCTTTAGGCGGTGCCAAAACTCCTTGATAGATCAACCCCTTGTCGTCGAGCAACTTGAGCGTTTCTTCAACCGCGCCGGACTTATGCAAAGACGTCTCTGAGAAAAACACATCGTGCTTGATACCCAAAGCCGCCAAATCTTCGCGGATCATATCCATCATCATGGAGGTGGAAAGCGCGCGCACGAGAGGAAGCCATTCAGCTTCTTCTTGGCTCAGCAAGCTATCCCCGTGGTCGGCGGCAAGCTTTTGCCCAACCGGCACCAAATAATCTCCGGGATAAAGCCCTTCAGGGATCGCGCC
>NVSO02000125.1 GCA_002401305.2 Rhodobiaceae bacterium
GAAAGGCTCGTCATCTGACGGCGTAAAACCAACTGGTAGTGTATCACCCATAGGACTACAGATCTCCTCCACTCGACACTCCCCGAATTTGCGCAGGAGTATAGGGTCTGTAGATAAAATCTCAACAGCCTGCATTCAACCTAAAGTCTGACAATTTTTAGTGACTTATGGTAAACGTTATAATTTTCAATGGGTTAGCTATTGACCAAGCTTGGCAAGTTCCACTTGAGCACGCAAATCTATTTCATCTAGAACGCCATTTAGCTCAGAATCAGCAAAATTCCCACGTTCCGACTCAACAAGTTTGACCAATTTGCTCAGCTGACCGCTGGGTAAATCACCCGCCAACAAAGCCACTTTGATGTCATCAAGAGCATCCAGCATGTCTTCTGCACGTGCCACAGCACGCTTTGGCGCAGTGGTCGCATCATCAACGATGTCAGCCCCCTGCACAGCCAGCAAAGATGTCAGCGACGTAATCGAAACGCTTGCGCGCGTTCGAGCCGGGGCTGGAGCACTCGTTGGGGCAGACAGAGAAAACACGGCACCACCATTCGCACCGCCAGGGACAGGCCCTTTGCGCGCGATAGATGTTGATTGGTGTGTTGCATTCACTCTCATAGTCTTAGCCTCAAATGCCGCCAAGAAACTTTCTTGGTTACGGGTTAACCATGAACCGTCAGGCTTAATAAGCGGTTAAATGAAAATCCATTAACCAGCGTTGTTCCCTCCCAAATCGCTCGGCAAGTTTTGCCGTTCCGACATATTTCACCGCCCAATGCTTGCCTAGCAGGCACTTCACACATCTAAAGGTTTTGGGGATGAAAATAGAATTACTCAACATTTTCAGCCGCTTAAAAAACAAAGCTTGCCGCAGAACCACTTGGCACAAGTTTCGCTTAGTTAGAGGCAACCAGGTATGGGCATACCCCGGAGAGTAAAGTGAGAAATACGATTTTACATTTTCTGAACAAAACAACTTCGATAGCGCGAGTACTTATCATCGCCACGGCAATGCTAATGCAGGCGGCACCCTCGCAAGCGACGTCCCGCATTAAAGATATTGCGGACGTTGAAGGCATTCGAGAAAACTTACTCGTCGGATATGGATTAGTCGTGGGTCTTAATGGCACCGGTGATACACTCAACAATGCACCCTTCACACTTCAAAGCTTAACCGCAATGTTGGAACGCCTCGGCGTCAACACCCGAGATTCAAATTTAAAAACAGCGAATGTCGCAGCCGTGATCGTCACCGCAAACTTACCTCCCTTTGCGGCACAAGGCAGCCGCATGGACGTCAACATCAGTGCGTTGGGCGACGCCAACAGCTTGCAAGGCGGCACATTGCTCGTCACACCGCTTATGGGTGCTGACGGAGAGGTCTACTCTGTCGCGCAAGGCTCATTGGCCGTCGGCGGATTTACAGCAGGTGGCGACGCAGCAACAATTACACGCGGTGTCCCAACATCTGCACGTATCGCCAACGGTGCCATCGTCGAACGCGAAATCGAATTTAACCTAGCAGACCGCACTAGCCTTCGCTTGTCACTCCGTAACCCAGACCTGACCACCGCAATGCGCGTCGCCTCAGCAATCAACGCTTTCTTAGGCTCCGATGCAGCACTTGCCGAAAACACAACAACCATCGCTCTTTCAGTACCCAGCAATTATGACGGCAACATCGTTAGCCTGCTCACTGAGATCGAGCAATTGCGTGTGGAACCCGACATGCCAGCGCGTGTCATCATTGATGAAAATTCAGGCATCATTGTCATTGGCCAAGATGTGCGCGTAAGCGCCATTGCAATCGCGCAAGGAAATCTCACCGTCCGCGTGACAGAAACACCACAAGTCAGCCAACCCGCTCCGTTTGCAGAAAATGGAAAAACAACTGTGGTGCCACGTACCAATGTGGAAGTTGATGATGACGCCCATAAGAAACTCGCACTGCTCAATAAGAGCGTCAGCTTGCGGGACCTGGTCAACGGGCTCAACGCTCTTGGTGTCGGTCCACGCGATATGATCACCATACTTCAAGCCATTAAAGCAGCTGGCGCATTGCAAGCTGAAATCGAGGTAATGTAATGCAAATTGACGCCCTTATGGCCACCGCAAGCTTGGCCCAACAAACAGCTCAATCAGTGAAAAGCCCTCTCACTAACTCGTCGAACTTTGACAAAGAATCTGCTCTTCAAGCCGCAACAGCCTTCGAAGCCCAGGTCCTCTCAATCCTCAATCAAAGCATGTTTGCGGGCATTGAGACTGACGGTTACTTCGGCGGCGGGCACGGCGAAGAGATGTTCCGTTCCATGCTGGTTGAAGAATATAGCAGCGAGATGGTGAAAACCGGAGGCCTTGGCCTGACCGACACGATCTATCGCCAAATACTTGAAATGCAAGAAGCTAACTCATAGGAACCTGTCCCATGTCATTACATCAAGCACGCCCTTCAGCTTCTCAAGAAGAAAATATCACGCCCAGCGCACGCGTCGCACGTCTCATCGAAGTGACGAAAAGCCTGAGCGTGCTCATCGACGAAGAAACCGCAGCACTCAAAGAGCGTAAAATTCGAGACGCCGCAAAGCTGCACGACAAAAAAATCAAACTCTCCAACGCCTATGCCGCTGACTTAAGCGTTATCAAAGCAAATCCGCTCCTAGTGGACCGCGTCCCGGCTGAAGAAGTTAAAAGACTCAAATCAACCATTGGCGCCCTAAGCACCCGGCTGGAAGAAAACCGCCGGTTACTTGCTGCTGCACGCTCAGTTTCGGAAGGGCTTATTCGATCCGTCGCCAAAATTTCCGCAAAAAAATCAGCGCCAGTGACGGGATATGGGCGCAACGCTGCAATGACCCAGCCTCGTCAAATCGGCTCAAATGCTATTGCACTTGATTCAAAAGTTTAACGATTAATTAAAGCCAATCGTAACGCAAAACGCAGTTTTAGAGGGTTTCCCTTCTAAAACTGCGTTTTGCTGTAAACTGTACCGGCGCCCTTAAAGGTTTGGTAGTCTCTACTGGCAAAACTAAAGGTCTAATGCGGGGAATTGCATCAACCCATGGGGGGAAGAAGCAAGGCCGGTACGAAATGAATACGAGTCCAATAACAACCCGTGAGGTCTCACGACCAAGCGAGAGCTCTACGCCTCAGACGCAAACAAGTCCGTCTGAGACATCACGTGCGCCAGAGGCACCCCCTGATACGGATCAAGCCTCCCCATCACAACAAGGGAAAAGCGACCTTGTTGCGCACCTCCTACAAGACAATGAATATATGAATGTGGAATTTGATGACGACACCAAACGGGTCGTCTTTCAATCTATCGACCGCACCAGCGGTGACGTTGTCAATCAATACCCTTCAGAGGAGATGCTCACTTTGGTCGCTCATTTCCGCCAAACTGTCGGCGTTTTCACAGACCAAGAGGTTTAGCGACCTTATCTAGGGCTCCCAAATATTTGAGAGCACATAAATTAACCACTCACTAACCTTAATCTGGGATTTTTAGGGTAAGGAAATCTATGCTCACAAAGCTAGATAAAGAAGTGGAGCAGGTCTATGTCCAATCAGGCGCCCGAAGAGGCAATGCAATCAAAATCAGACCACAAATCCACCACGGCTGATCGCATTTGGCAACAGGCTGAAAAGCTGTTCTTTGCGGGCCATAAAAAACAAGCGCTTGTTCGCTACAAACGATTTTTGGACCACCATCCCGATGATAGACCAGCAATAACGCGCATCGGCGCCATTTTGTTGCAAACCGGTCAGTCACTGGAAGCACTTCCCTACTTCCAAAAAGCGGCCACTTTGGCCCCCCAAGATGCAGCCAGCCAATTTAATCTCGCCATCAATTACAATCAAATGGGCAACATGCTCGAAGGCATCAGATATACAGATATTACACTGGAACTTGATCCCAACTTTGTCAGGGCTCTTATCCAGCGTGCCTCAAACAAATTGTCCGCGGAGCTATACGACGAGACGTTAGAAATTACGGGACGGATATTGGTCCTAGAGCCAGACAATGTGTTGGCTCATCAGCTAAAAATCTCCTGC
>NVSO02000126.1 GCA_002401305.2 Rhodobiaceae bacterium
CGCTGGTGCATCTTTCTTTAACGTGAGGAAGGCGCAAGGTGTTTCTCCCCATTTTTCGTCTGGGGCTGCCACAACAGCGGCCTCCAAAATGGCGGGATGTTTGTAGAGCGTATCTTCAACTTCAATCGATGAAATATTCTCACCGCCAGAAATGATGATGTCCTTGGAGCGATCCTTGAGCTGTACATAATTGTCGTCATGCCAGACCCCCAGATCGCCGGAATGGAACCAGCCGCCTGCAAACGCGTCCTGCGTCGCCGTCGGATTTTTGAGATACCCCCGCATCACAACATTTCCTCGAAACATCACTTCGCCGATGGTTTCGCCGTCTTGGGGCACGGGCTCCATGGTTTCAGGGTCCATCACGCTGAGTTCTTCAAGAACTGGATAGTTGACGCCTTGGCGGGCTTTAACTTGGGCGCGTTCGGCGGGCGGTAATTCATCCCACTCGTCGTGCCATGCGTTGACGACAGCGGGGCCGTAGGTTTCGGTGAGGCCGTAGACGTGGATCACATTGAAACCTTCTTCTTCCAATGCCTGAATGGTTGCGGCTGGCGGGGGAGCTGCTGCGGCAAAGAAATGCACGGTGTTTGGCAGTGTTTTTTTATCCGCTGGATCGGCATTGATGAGAAAGCCCATGACGGTGGGCGCACCGCCCATATGGGTGACCTTGTGTTCGTTGATGGTGGCGTAGATATTTGGTGCGGTGACTTTGCGCAGGCAAATATGGGTGCCGCCGACAATGCTCATTGACCAGGTGAAAATCCAGCCGTTGCAGTGGAACATGGGCACGGTCCACAGGTAGTTGGAGGACTTGTCCATTTGGGCGGTGATGATGTTACCCATGGCCAGCAAATAGGCACCTCGGTGGTGGTAGACGACACCCTTTGGGTTGCCCGTGGTGCCAGATGTGTAATTGAGTGCAATGGCATCCCATTCGTCGGCTGGAAGAGACCATTGATAAGCGGGGTCGCCGTCCTTAATGAAGGCTTCGTAATCCATTTCTCCGATCAGCTCACCGGGGCCCTCAAACTCTGGGTCGTCGATGTCGATGATGATTGGATTGGCCTTTGCCAATTGCACCGCCTCATGGGCAAGCTTGGAGAATTCTCGGTCGACCATCAAGACCTTGGCTTCGCCGTGGTCGAGAATGAAGGCGACGGCGACGGCGTCTAGACGAATGTTGATTGTATTGATGACGGCCCCCAGCATGGGCACGCCGTAGTGCAGTTCGAGCATCTCAGGCACATTGGGGGCGATGACTGCAACGGTATCGCCTTTGCCGATGGAGCGGCTGTTTAGGGCTGAGGCGAGCTTCAGGCAGCGTTCGTAGAATTGGCTGTAGGTGCGGCGCAGGTCGCCGTGAATGACGGCGCATTTATTGGGGTAGATGCTGGCGGTGCGCTTTAGGAAGGACAGGGGGGAAAGGGCTTGGTGGTTAGCCGCATTTTTGCCTAGGCCTTGCTCGTAAATATGGGTGCTGTCCATTTTGGTCTCCCTGTAAGCTTATTGAACGGCGGCGCCGATGAAGGCTGCCTACCGCGATTTAGCCGATTCTTTGGCGGCTCTTATTTGGACTAAGCTAAACAACCTCTTAACGGCCGACAAGTTTCGAAGGGTTTGTTAAGGGCTCTGTGCCAAGCTTTTGGCTCACAATTGGAAATGTTTAGCTTAGGAGAGGGTTATGACCCACTTTCTTGCGTCTGAAGCCAATGAAGATGGCTTTAAGTTAGAAGATATTCTGACGGTCCTTCGAGCTGATGTCATCAAACGGTGTGACCGAATTGTCGGCGACACGCGCGATGAGGCGGCACAGGTGCTTGAGAATAACATTCAAATTTTGCAGCTTCTTTCGCAGTCCATTCGGCTGGCCGAAGAGTCTACGCGTGTTTTGAACCGGTCTTTTGGCCCGGCTTCTGCGGATGAAAACGCGCCGCGTATTGGCACATCAGGTTAGCGGACTGCTTAGGCGGTGAAGAGCGGTGAGAGCCCTTCCCAGAATAATTTTAAGCCCACCAAAAATAGAACGATGTAGGCCAGGCGGTAGAACGGTTTTTCCGGGATGACGTGCAGCGCCTTTATGCCGAGCACCATGCCTATGGGTGCGAGTGGGGCGAGGACCAATGCCGTCCACAAGTTTTCTGCGTTAAACTGCCCCAGCATGGCGTAGGGGGGGAGTTTGATGAGATTGATACTTGCAAAAAACATCACGCTTGTGCCCGCATAGATCATCTTTTTGAGCTTCTGCGGCAGCATATAGATTTGGAACGGTGGGCCGCCTGCGTGGGCCACAAAGCTGGTAAAGCCGCCCACTATTCCCAAAAGGCCTCCTTTCAGGCGATTGCGCGGCTTTGGTTCTGCAAGTGCGCGCCGACCAATCCAGTGATCTAGCGCAAAGCTCAACGCGATGCCGCCAATCAGCAACCGCACAAAGGATTCTGTGACGTAGCTTGCGGTGAGTGCTGCAATGAGAATGCCGATGACCGCGCCGGGCAGCAAGATGAGGAGATTGGCCTTGTCGAAACTTTTCCGGTACGCCCACACCCCGATCATATCCATGAGCACGAGAATGGGCAGCATGATGGCGGCTGATTGCAGGGGAGAGATGACCAGTGCCATTAACGGGACGCCTAGAATACCCAGACCGCCTGCAAAGCCGCCTTTGGACAGGCCCACGAGTAAGATTGCGGGCACTGCGGCGGCGTAAAACCATATGTCGGTGATCATGGCTGGATGGTACTTCCTGAGGCTCTTCGTCGCGGCACAAAATTGAGGCGTCAAAATTGAAGGAGTGGGGGTGAAAAAAAGCTTAGCAAGCCCCATCTTTGAATGGCAAACTACCATTAAATGAAGCCAAAGAGCTTTAGAAAACAAATGGAGGGCCTCATGGGGCGGTATCAAGATAGTTATGATGCGTGGACAGCTGACGCGGAAGGTTTTTGGGCTAACGCTGCTGCGGAAATCGACTGGATTAGCCCCTGGGATAAAGTTCTCGAATGGAACGGTTCGGGCGCGCGCTGGTTTACGGGTGCGCAGTGTAATACCTGCTTTAACGCGGTGGACCGCCATGTGCTCAGTGGGCACGGCGCACAGACAGCCTTGATCTATGATTCTCCTGTAACTGATACCGTGACCCGGTTGACCTATGGGGAATTGCTGGACGCGGTTTCTCATTTTGCGGCGGTGTTGCAACGACGCGGTGTGGGCAAGGGGGACCGGGTTATCCTCTATATGCCGATGATTGCGGAAGCTGCCATTGCGATGTTGGCCTGCGCGCGCATTGGAGCCATCCACTCAGTTGTCTTTGGCGGCTTTGCGGCACAGGAGTTGGCGACACGGATTGATGATGCCAAACCCAAGTTGATGGTGTTGGCCTCGTGTGGCATTGAGCCAAATCGGTTGGTGGCCTACAAGCCGCTTGTGGATGCAGCCCTAGACTTAGCCACTCATAAGCCTGACGGCTGTATTGTCCTGCAGCGTCCCCAGTTGGAAGCGTCTCTGCAAGAGGGGCGTGATTTTGATTGGGCCCAAGAATTAGTCGCTGTTGGCGACACGCGGGCGGACTGTGTGCCGGTGCGTTCAGAGGACCCGCTTTACATTCTTTATACATCTGGCACGACGGGCGAGCCCAAAGGCGTTGTCCGCGATAATGGCGGCCATATGGTGGCGCTTAAGTGGTCGCTGAAAAACATCTATGACATGGATCCCGGGGATGTTTATTGGGCAGCCTCGGATGTGGGTTGGGTTGTTGGCCATTCGTATATTGTTTATGCGCCATTGTTGCAGCGGTGCACGACGGTGTTGTTTGAAGGCAAGCCCGTGGGCACGCCGGATGCGGGGACTTTCTGGCGCGTGATTGAAGATCATAAAGTGAATGCGCTTTTCACCGCCCCGACTGCGTTTAGGGCGATTAAGAAAGAGGATCCGGATGCACTGCTGATGTCGAAGTATGATCTGTCCTCTCTCAAGACGCTCTATTTGGCGGGCGAACGAGCTGATACCGATACGATCAAATGGGCGGAAGATGCCTTGAAGGTGCCTGTTATTGACCATTGGTGGCAAACCGAAACCGGGTGGGCAATCGCGGCCAATCCGATGGGGCTTGAGAGCTTGCCGGTTAAATATGGGTCGCCGTGTGTGGCAATGCCGGGATATCAAGTTGAGATCGTTGATGATGCGGCCAAACCGGTTGCAGCCGGTGTCAGCGGGGCTGTGGTTGTGAAGCTGCCATTGCCGCCGGGATGTTTGCCGACGCTTTGGCAAAATGACGAAAAGTTTCACGAAGCCTATCTGGCAGAATTTCCGGGGTACTACAAAACTGCTGATGCAGGCTATAAGGACGCAGATGGCTATCTTTATATTATGGCGCGTACGGATGATATTATAAATGTTGCTGGGCACCGACTGTCTACAGGCGCTATGGAAGAGGTTCTCTCAGCGCACCCTGATGTGGCGGAATGTGCAGTGATTGGCATTGCTGATCCGTTGAAGGGGCAAGTGCCTTTAGGGTTTCTCGTGCTCAATTCGGGTGTGGAGCGGGTGGAGAGCGAGCTGGAGAAGGAAGTGGTCTCTATGGTGCGTGACCAGATCGGTCCGGTGGCTGCGTTTAAGCAAGCACTTGTGGTGCAGCGTTTGCCTAAGACCCGCTCTGGCAAAGTTTTGCGCGGGACAATGCGAAAAATCGCGGATGCCGAAACGTGGAAAATGCCTGCGACGATTGATGACCCTGAAATCTTGAACGAGATTACATTGGCTCTTCAGTCGATTGGGCGCGGCTAAAGTAAGGCTTGAGGAAATACGAGGCATTGAAAAAGGGCGCTGTAATACAGCGCCCTTTTGAATTCAATTTGAGGTGTGACGGTCGACTTAAGCGCCGTCTTCTCCCTCAGCTTTGCCTTTAAGGTTTGAAAAGACGGAAGCAGCATCATATTTCTGCTCTTCTTCTTTTTCCGGTGCAGCCTGCAAATTGGCGAAAGGATCGTCGGAGGTTTCTTCCACCACGGTTGAGCCAGCGATTGCGGCGTAACCTGTTGTCTCTTCGGCAGAGCGCAAGGTGTTGGCTTGCTCTAGAGGAGGCAGACCCGCTTTTTTGCGTTCCTTTGCGACACGGTCAGCAGCTTTTTGAACCGCAGCGTCCAATTCAACTTGAGAACAGAGGCTCAAGGTAACTGGATCAACCGGCTTGATGTTGGAGCTGTTCCAATGAGTCCGATCCCGAATGGATTGGATCGTTGGTTTGGTGGTGCCCACCAATTTGCCGACTTGCGCGTCTGTGAGCTCAGCGTGATTGCGGAGCAACCATGCTGTTGCATCTGGACGGTCTTGGCGACGAGAGAGCGGCGTATAGCGCGGTCCCTTGCGTGGCTTTTGCTCCGGCACATCGTATTTTGATTTGAGAAACACCAACCGTGCGCTGGGGTCTTGCTGGCAGCGCTCAATTTCCTGACGGTTCAATTGACCGTTGGAAACTGGGTCCATACCTTTGATCCCTTGGGCGACATCACCATCGGCGATACCTTTGATCTCAAGCACATGAAGGCCGCAGAATTCTGCGACTTGGTCGAATGTCAGTGATGTATTGTCAACAAGCCATACGGCAGTTGCCTTAGGCATAAGAGGCCGAGACATTTCTTCTCCTTTGACCCACCCGGTTTTAGCGGAGGACTCTTCGTAACTTCGGGAACAAATAGGGATTGCTCTATGTATAAGCGGAATGAGCATGGATGAAAAGGGAATTCCTTTTCTGGCAGGTTTCTGCGGTTATCTTCGCAGTCTTGGGCCATAAAAAAGGCGGCACCTGCTTTGCGGGCGCCGCCTTTGAGTTGTCTGTTGTGAAAAAGCATTTTTAAGGAATTAGAACGATTTTCCCGATGTGCGCGCTACTTTCCATGAGGATTTGAGCGTCAGCGGCTTGGGCCAAGGGGAAGGTTTTGTAGACGATGGGCTTGAGCGTTCCACTGGCAAGGTGAGGCAGGACCTCGCGTGTTATTGCCTGGGTGAGCGCTGTTTTTTCGTCGATTGAACGGGCGCGCAATGTGGAGCCCATCATGGTCAGTCGTTTGAGCATAATGGGTAGGAAGTTGACCTCTGCCACTGAACCGCTTTGGTAAGCGATGTTGACGATGCGGCCCCGCCGTGCGGCGGTAGTGATGTTGCGTTGAATGTAATCCCCGCCCACCATATCGAAGATGACATTGGCCCCAACATTGTCGGTCAAATCCTTGGTGACCAACACGAAGTCTTCTTCGTTGTAATTGATGGCGCGGTCTGCACCAAAGGTCTCGCACGCTTTACACTTTTCTTCTGACCCTGCGGTGGCGTAGACGGTGGCGCCAAAAGCCTTTGCCATTTGAATGGCCATAGAGCCGATGCCGCTTGTGCCGCCATGGATAAGAAGTGTTTCGCCTGCTTTGAGGCCCGCGTCTTCAAATACATTGGTCCAGACGGTGAAAATGGATTCTGGTGTGGCGCCGGCTTGTTCCATCGACAGTGTGTCTGGGACCGCGATGGCATGGTCTTCGTGGACCGAGCAGTATTGGGCATAGCCGCCGCCTGCGAGGAGGGCCATTACCTTGTCGCCGGTTTGCCATTTGGTCACGCCTTTGCCAACAGCCACCACTGTGCCAGCGGCTTCTAGGCCGGGGGTGAGAGGGGCGCCGGGAGGGGCTGGATAGAAACCCATGCGTTGAATGATGTCGCCCCGATTGATGGCAGCTGCGGCTACTTTCAGCAAAATCTCTTGATCTTTGAGAACGGGGAGGGGGATGTCGACCAATTCCAAAACGTCTGGGCCGCCGGGCTCGCGAATTGAAATTGCTTTCATTGTTTCTGGAAGAGATGGGCTCATTGTCGCTCCTTGATAGCTCTTTGATCGTGCGAATTGAATTTGAATAGGGGCAGTCTATGGCACGGATAAAGCCTGCGCCAGACGGGAAAGGCCCCGGCGGCCGTTAAGGTGCTGCAAATGTGGCTTGATATGCTTTTGGGGCGTGGCCATTGAAGATCGGCTGGGCCATTATTGTGGCTGGGCGGTTAGGGCTTCTGGCCGTGGTTTCATTTTGGGCAATGGCGCAGGTAAGGACATTAGATGGCGAATGATAAATGGGTTGAACGCAACCAAAGTGATGTGCTTCGCGCACTTCTGAGCGAGGATTTGAGTGATTATGGGGTGGGAGAGCTCGAGGCACGAATCAATGCGCTGGAAGGTGAAATTGCACGTAGCAAGGCCGATATTGCGTCAAAAGAGGGAACTTTGAGTGCGGCGGAACAATTATTCAAGAAATGACTTTGTGTCATATTTGTATTAAGCAGTTGAAACAACTACATATTTCAGATCTTCTGAAAACAGGTCCCAATTTAGATCATCTAATGAGTATTTTCTTGTTTCCCTTAACTATTCATTGGGTATTACACTGTCAATGTAGTCAAGCGTAATCCAAATCTATGGATTTGAGTGGTTCCTATCCACTTTGTTTGACGCCTCCCTGTTAGAACTTGAGCCGCGGTTTGCCGCGGCTCCTTTTTGTCTTCTCAGGTTCCCCCCCCTCCAGTACTTTCTTGTTTTATTTGCTCCTTATGGCGCTAGGTCTGACTTTTGCCTTATTGGCTTGATTGACTGGCTTTCCCAGAATGCTCACATCGCCTCTTTGCCTTTGGCTCTTTGCAACAATCTGTAAGGATTTGGGTCAGTTTGCGTCTCGTTTTGTCTGCTTTTCCCAAAATCGGCAGGAAATCGAACTTGGCACGTATGTTGATACATATAGGACAAGTGTTCGGAAGCGGGACACAGGCCAGAACAGTATTCTATGCTGTCCCTATTGCCGGTGACGCTCTGAGTTGATTTGAGTTTGAGGAGCAGTGAGTTATGTCTGAAGATCGTACAGTTTCTGGTGTTGGCATTGAAGAGGGCGGGGTTGTTCGCACGTTCTCAAGTGATTTTGCCACGAGTGAGTTGTTTAACCGTTCGTACCGGGAAGGTATGTCCTTGGTCGAAGAGACCGCTTCCTATCTGGATGGACCAGGACGGAGTGATTCTAAACTGCTTCCCCGTAATTCTAGCCTTGCCTATGCGGCTGAAAGTATGCGCCTGACGACACGCCTGATGCAGGTTGCTGCGTGGCTGTTGGTGCAAAAGGCTGTGGCAGAAGGCGAAATGAGTGCACAGGATGCCGCTCAAAGTAAGTATCGGTTAGGTGGGAAAGAGATTTCCCGGGCAAAACCGGTTGAAGGCGCTGATGACCTGCCGGAAGCTTTGAAGGATATGGTTGCCCGTTCCCATTCGATCTACAACCGTATCGAGCGTTTGGAGCGGATGTTGGCGGGCCAAAAACCCGATACAGCTGAACAGGTATCGCCCTTAGCCAAACAATTTGCGCAAGTAGAGACTTTCTTTCAGGAAAACCTCAACCGTCACTAGAGATCTCTCACAGACTTGAAGAGGGTTACACTGAGCCCCTCTTCAAGGAGATCGACGTTATAGGCCGACTGAACCATAGAAAACCCGCCTCTCTAAG
>NVSO02000127.1 GCA_002401305.2 Rhodobiaceae bacterium
ACCCGCGTCTCGCCCACACTCGTGGTTGAACTATCATGGCGACACGTCAACTCACGTGCTGCGTCACGCAACACGGCTGGAAGCTTTTCATAGGCTTTATACATATTGCCAAAGCTCGTATTGCCTCCCACCTTTGGCACTTCCAAGGAGTAGAGGATGCTGCCCATCGGGGGTTCATCGACATAGGACATGTCTGTATGCCAATCAGCTTCTTTATCCCCGAGCGCACCAATAGGTTGCCCGTCCTCAACAACGTTTGAAATAATCCAAATTTCGGGCTGGGAATGTATCTGTCCCCCTGCCGTGGCATCGGCACTGGCTGGGCTCAACTCCAGTTTTCCAAAGTTTCTGGAAAACCGAATAAGGGCGTCATCATCAAGATCTTGCCCCCGAAACAGCAAAACCGAATGATCTAACCAAGCTTGCTTGATAAGTTCGACTTCCAAATTAGTCAGCGGTTTAGAGAGGTCCAGCCCCCGCAATTCCGCTCCTAATGCTGCACCTGTCGGTTTGACCTCGCCGTGCATGCTGCCCCCTTTTGCCTCTGCGCCCCGCACACGGGCAGATCGTACACATGTTTTACGAAAGAAAAACCCCTTTTATCCCATAAGCAACGGAGAGAAAGGATCCTCTCTGAGACAAAAATTTGTAACGCTTCTTCGATTACCTCTCATCTTCCCCGATGATCATTCCCCCGTCCCAGCGCCGCGCAAGTATAAATGCTGCAACAAGGACAATCACACCCAGCAGAGACATCGCCGCATAAGCAGCTGAGAAAAATCGCTCATAGGCGGGCCCAGATAGATAGGTCAACGGCCCCATGAACAGGCCACTCGCAACCGCCGCGCCCAAGCTCTGAAGGGTCGCAGAAAACCGAGGGGGAACCGACCGAGCAATGAAATGCATCCCGCCCAAGTGAGCCATGCCGAAAGTAATCCCATGCAGAAACTGTGAAAAAATAATGATGGCGAGCGGTGGCTCAAGCGCCATAAGGCCCCATCGTAAAATGACGGCACACCCAGCTGTCGCAAACAATGTCACCGGCGAAAACCACTTAGCAATCCGGCTGAACCCCAAAAAGAGCAAAACCTCAGAGGCGACACCGATCGACCAAAGCAGGCCAATAAGATCTGAATCATACCCAATCCGCTGCCAATTCAGACTGCCGAAAGAATAATACAAAGCATGCGACCCCTGCGCCAATCCCATGGCTACAAAGAAAGCCAAAAATAGGGGGTGGCGCACAACAACACCCACATCGGCAAAAGGCATTTTCCCAACCCGAGACGGTTTGTCCGTTTCAGACGTCGCAGAGGGTTTAACCTCGCTCTGGCTTTCTTGCGGCAAAAACATTGATGCCACGATGGTCAAACATCCAGCAGTAACCAACGCGAGAATAATGAGCCCCGCACCTGACATGTCCAAAGCCCAGCCGATACTCGTGCTACTCGCGATGAAGGCAAGAGAGCCCCACAGGCGCACGCGACCATAATCAAATGCCCCAGAAATCGACAGGCGCATCGAGATACTTTCGATCAACGGCATCATCGGCGCATGAGTGACCGCCAACAAAAGATGGACAACAAAAATCCACAAATAGGCGTCAGTCAACAAGAGGAGAGCCGTCGCACCCGTAGAGAGGACGGCCATGCCTTGGATGAAAATGCGGCGGTTCCCCACCCCATCAGCGAGCAAGGCAATCAACGGCCCCGTCACCACCCGCACCATCATCGACGCGGCGAGCATTGTCGCAATCTGCTCGTCGTTCAAGAGCTTGAAATGCGCCCACACCGGAAAGAAAGGCATGTACACGCCGACGTACAAAAAGAGGGCGGCATAAAAAAATGACAGACGAAGTCCAGGCATGCCCTCTCCTGTGGATAAGCCGAAAAAGAATCCGCTCCCAAGGGCTTAGTCTTGGAAGCGGATTCAAAGTCACATATAGAAGCGCCTTTTGCTAGCTTTAGCGCGCAGGTGATTCATTTTCTGAACTCTTTCCTGCAACACCTTGACCACGCTCAAAGCGGCCCGCGCTCTAGCCCATATCTGGATAGGGCATACGGCGTGCTTCTGCCGAGCGAGCAAGGTGCACATAGATACGCTCTTCCAACGCGGCAGCCCAATCAGCTTGTGTCGCCTCTAGGAAATCTTGCAACTCGATCAGTGTGTTTGCAAGCTGACCGTGGGCGAGATCAAGCTGTGAAATACGCAAAGAAGTTTCACTTCCCTGAGCTGCTTCTCCCAACTTTTGCTTGAGCGCCGCGTCTGATACCAGACCTGCCGCCTCGCCAAAAATGTCGCGCAACTCAGCAATGTCTTCGACACGCACTTGGGCCCCGCGTTCATATTCTGCGCCAGCCATAAACATCATCAGGCCCATAACATTGGCACTACCCGCTGCATAGGTGCCCTCTAAGGCAGGTCCAAGCTCAAGCAACATTTTGCCAAAAAACTGGTTCATCACCACTGGAACATCTGGTTTCATGATCGCTCCTCCGCACGTAATTTTGGCATCCACTTTGCCAACACCCGAGTATGAACATCGGTACAATACCAGCTCGACAACCCCATAATCGGATCCGCATTGCCACCAGTTTGAAATTCCTTACCGGCAGATATCCAAATAGCCAGCCCCTTAACGGCGGAAAAGATTTCCCACCAAAGCAGCCCTGTCCGGTTAATTTTAAAGCCGCTAGCCTCTTCCCAAAGGGCAAGGGCTGCTTCTCTTTCCATCAAAGAGGCGGGTCGATCACCATTTTCAAAAGCCCACAGCGGATCAATCGCCCAAGCCAAATCCTCTAGTGGATCGCCCAAGTGGCACATTTCCCAGTCCAAAATGGCTGTAATCTCGCCGCTCGTATTATAGAGAAAATTACCTGTCCGATAATCCCCGTGCACCATACTCAACCGAGCAGGCGGTGGCGGTGGATTACGTCGAAGCCAGCGGATTGCAGACCGCAGCAATGGGTTAGGCTCCAACGCGTCTTTGTCGATTTCCCCTACCCAATAATCCAACTGTTCACGCCAGCACGCATCCAGAGCTGGATGGTCCATGTTCTCAGCCAAGCCAATCGCATCAGGCTCATGAGCAGAAATTTGACCCAGAATCCCAAAGAACTGTGGGGCCAATTTATCTGCAAGGTCCCCGTAAGGGTCCGGCAAAAACGGAGACGCCGCTTCACTTTCGGTAATCTGCTCCATCACAAAGAACGGACGCTCCAACCATTTGGTGTCCAGCTCCAAGAACAAAGCCTCAGGCACCGGAATACCCGTACCGTGAAACGCGAGATAGGCGTTAAATTCCAAATCCCGTTCAGTTTCAATAAGGCTCACTTCAGGGTCACGACGCAAAATGAGAGGCTTAGTGACAGCGGCCCCCTCCTCTACCCAATGCCCCATAAGACGGTAAGTCTCACGACTTGCCCCCCCATGAATGCGAGACAAATCACGCACCTCAACATCCGAAACATGAGGCATTTTGTGTTGCAGATATTCTGCAAACTTCTTAGCTAATTCTTCCATCATATCCTCACGGAGCCATATCAAGTAGGTCTTTGAAGCCTGAAGGCGCATGGGGCCCAATGATCAATTGCTCAAAGATCCCCGACCCAATTTCCACAGACCCATCTGGGGCTGTCTTCCGGGCCTCGACAAATGCCTGAATATGCAGATTAGGCGGCACACAATCAGCGATGTCGGCAGTGACAAAGCTCTCATACTCCACCGCAAGCTCACCTTTAAAGTGCCCATGCCCCCAATCAGGGTTCCCGTATCCGATACCCTTCATATAGAAGGTCCACTTAGGGGTGAGCTCAATAATTGTTTCCCCGCCCGCGTCATCCACCATGCGTATGGTGGCATCTTTGGCGTGACGAGAACCAGAGAGGAAGTTCACCTCTGAGGAACACTGAGCCATATGGCGAGGTTCTGCCCCATCAAGCCCACACATCACAGCCGCTTCATTCCAGGGCCGCCCATATTCATCTGAATTATTGTGATACAGCGTCAAGCCACTCTCAAAATTAAGCGGTGACCACACCCAGTAGAATTGGGGAAGCCGTGGCGGCGCTAAGGGCTGAGGGTCAGCCGCGCCAATGGGTCTCACACCCCAAGAACGGTCGCGCGTGCCCCAATGCTGGTCGCGGGAAATCTCGATACGTTTGCCCCCGACTTCAATCCACCCTTCATAGGTTCCGTTTTGGGTAAGGCGCGTATAGTCCAACAAAACACGTGGTCCCTGACGATACGTAAAGCGAGGCTCCTCAATCGCCACCGCCCGACCGTGATAGGTCAGGTCGGCTTTGAGCCCGCTTTCGGGATGGTCAACGCGTATGCGTAAGGACTGCAGCGGCTCCAACACCTCAATGCTGAGCGGGCCGACCTGCATATCCATGCGCTCCATGCCCATAAAGCGGGAGGCGTGCAAATTGTGCTGCACCCCATCGACCACCACGGAGAAAGCGCCATCCATAATATTGAGATGCGGATAAACCCCCAGGGCGGTGGCGAAGAAAACCGACCCATCCTTGGAATATCCATTGAAGAAATATCGATCGTAAAAGTTCCGATCCGTCCCTGCTGTCGCAATGGGTTCCGGTAATTGGTGAATCGGATAGTCATCACCTTTAGTAAGCATGGGTCTCCCTCCCCTATTTCTTTTAGGATTTCCCAACAAGCGGGCAATTATGCCCAAAGGCTCAAGCGAACATTGAGCCTACGTCCCGTCAGAATCTCCAAATTATCAGCACCATTGTTGGTGTCTTCATTTATTGGCCGACTGTCCTATAATTTAGCGGCTTCCGACCAACTGTCAATCACCTTTAGTGCAGACACCCTAAGGCAAAGCGCCTCTAAAATAAGGTCGCAAGCTTGCGTAACGTGTCGAATCCCCCACAATAGCTAAGCATTCCATCGCCGATATCCAGCGCCTAGGCTCCCTTTAGCCAGCACCTACTCTCCTTTTAGAAAGTGACCCAACGATGCGCCTTCCCTCAAAAGTTTGGTTTTCAATTGGAGCCCTCAACGGCGCTCTTGCAGTCGGCTTTGGTGCATTTGGCGCCCACGGCCTTCAAAACAAAGTTGGGGAGGCTGAACTTTCCGCCTTCCAAACTGGCGCGCAATACCACATGTATCACGCTCTTGCCCTACTCGGCGTCGGCTGGCTTCTCACAAAAGTGCCCGCCAGTCGGATGGGCCAAATTACAGGGTGGGCCTTCCTCCTCGGCATCCTTCTTTTCTCGGGCTCCCTTTATGTATTGGGCATTACCGAAAGCCGCGCGCTGGTCCTATTTACACCGATCGGTGGCATCCTTTTCCTCTATGGTTGGGTCTCTCTTGCCCTCGCCGCACGTCAAATCCCCAGCGATTAAGGCTCGATTGCCGCCTCAGGTTCCAAAAAGGGAAAAACCACCACGACTTACTTAGTAAAACACCTTTACCAAGAACGGGGTCTAGTTATAGTCTGCGGGGCAGTTTACACCGCGCATACAAAAATGAAACGCCCACAAGGACGTTAACAGTGAGAATGTTGGAGGGATTATGACGCAAACAATTGCCGTCATCGGAGCCGGGATTGCCGGATTAGCGACAGGCCTAGCACTGCAACAAGAAGGTCGTGAAGTCATTCTGATCGACCGAGACGCTCCCCCGCCAACCAGCCCAGACCGCAGCGATGCAGATCTCGCCTTTGAGGATTGGGACCGCAAAGGCGTGACTCATTTGCGCCATTCGCACGCATTTCTAGCCCGCCTGTATAAACTCATTCGGGATGAGTACCCCGATCTTCTAAAATTACTCTTGGATGCCGGATGCCGCGAACTCACATTCAAGGACATGCTGCCTCCCTCGCTCGCGAAAAATTATGTACCCGATAGCGAAGACAAAGACTTCACGATCCTCAGCTCAAGGCGCAGCACATTTGAATATGTC
>NVSO02000128.1 GCA_002401305.2 Rhodobiaceae bacterium
ATGGGCTGAGGATTGTTTGAGGGCGCGTCATCATTTTGCATCACAGAGTATTCCTCACGCCAGTGCTTCGAGTGCGCGTTTGGCCATGACAGTGACGAGATGGGCTCGGTAGTCGCCGTCGCCGTGGAGATCTGAGAGCATTGCGTCGCCCTTTAATGACAAGCCGCTTAGGGCGTTTGTTGACCAATCTTGCGCCAGTTTGGTTTCAAGCTCCGTCCAGCGAAACACACCTTCTTGACTGGCACCGGTGACGGCGACGCGCGGGCCATTACTGGATTGAGCAATGAAGACGCCGACCATGGCGTAGCGAGACGCTGGGTTGGGAAACTTTAGGTAGACGGCACGGCTGGGTTTAGGGAAGCGAAGTTCGCTCACGATTTCGCCGGGCTCTAGAGCCGTTTCAAACAGACCGGTGAAAAATTCATCGGCAGCGAGCTCTCGGGTTGTGGTGACGATGGTTGCGCCCAGCGCAAGGGCTGCGGCTGGGTAGTCAGACGAGGGGTCATTGTTGGCGATTGAACCGCCTAATGTGCCTCGGTGACGGACGGCGGGATCCCCAATGTGACTGGCAAGGTCTGCGAGCGCTGGTATGTGGTCGAGGCAGGTTTGAGAGGCCGCGACAGTTGCGTGGCAGGTGCCTGCGCCGATGATCAATGTGTCTGCGTCCAAGCGGATGAAATCCAAGTCGTCGATGCGACTGATGTCCACCAGCATTGTGGGCATGGCAAGGCGTTGCTTGAGGGTTGGGATCAGCGTTTGACCGCCTGCGAGTAGGCTTGCTTCTTCGTCCTGCGACAGTTTTTGAACCGCATCGGCAAGCGAAGTGGCTTGGTGATAATCGAATGAATACATGGGGGCCTCCTAAGCTGACATTTGGGTGGATGCGTCGAGAATTGCTTTCACAATATTTTGATAGCCTGTGCACCGGCAGAGGTTGCCTTCGAGCTCAGCGCGTACGGCCTTCTCGTCTAAGGGCGCGCCGGAGGCTTGATACCGTTTAATCATATCGGTTGCTGTCATGATCATGCCGGGGGTGCAGAAACCGCATTGCAAGCCGTGGTTCTCGTGAAAGGCTGTTTGCATCGGGTGCAAGGTGCCATCGGGTTTTGCGAGACCTTCGATGGTGGTGATCTCACGGCCTTCGTTTTGGAGGGCCAGTGTGGCGCAAGATTTTACGGCTTGGCCGTCGATGTGCACGATGCAGGCGCCGCATTGGCTGGTATCGCAGCCCACATGGGTGCCGGTAAGTCCAAGGTCTTCGCGGAGGAAGCTGGAGAGGAGCGTGCGCGCTTCGATGTCGGCGCTGCGCTCCTGACCATTTACGGTCATTGTAATTTTGGGCATGAAGTCCTCCTTGTCGGGGGGAAGGAACGAGATCCCCGAATTGGGGATGTGGATATGGGGTTGGCCATGCCGGTTGGCAATCCCTCTCCACTAGTGGAATAGCAATAGAGATAGTGTTGCGGTTCGAGGGGCCTCTCGTCAAGTCACGGAAGGCTTATCTCTCGACGCTTATTGGATGGTATAAAAAAGCCTTGGCTTGACAGGCTTAGCTTGCAAAAAACCACGCGAGAGCAAGGCCAATGATGATGACTGCTGGGCCCCAAGCCCAAGGGGAGAGCCCTTCTGCGAAGTCTTCGTCGGGGAGAAGAGGCGCGTCGGTTGGGGCAATGGCGTCCCGGTCCGGGTGAAGCCCTTCCACATCTTCCAATGGTCCGCCGACAATAGCGGAGAATTTGTCGAAGAATTCGTCGGCCATTTTTTTGGCGCTGCTGTCTACAAGGCGTTGACCAATTTGGGCGAGTTTGCCGCCAACTGTCGCATGCACTTCGTAGGAAAGGCGGGTTAGGTCGCCTTCATCGGCTAGAGAGACTTTGGCCGAGCCTTTGGCAAAGCCTGCCGCGCCACCGGTACCTTGGCCTGAAATTGTGTAACCATTTGGCGCGTCAATCTCTGACAAGGTCACGGTGCCTTTGAATTTTGCAGTCACGGGACCAATTTTGTTTTTGGCCACGGCTGTAAATTCAGTGTCGCTGGTTTTTTCGACGCTTTCTGCTCCCGGAATGGCTTTAACGAGAACATCAGCATCGTTGAGTGCATCCCAAACAGTTTGTTTGTTTGCATTTATGAGGATATCGCCTGACATGTCCATGATGTGACTCCATTACTCGAGGTGGGCCGGTGACGTTACCTAAAAGGAGGCCGTCACTTTATATGTATGTAAGCAATAGCGTGATGCCAAGTAGGGCAGCAACCCATAATACCATAGAACCGGTCGGCCAGGTACGTGCAACCGGACCTTGGGGGCCGTGGGTGCGATAACTGGCTTGAATGGCGTTGGAGATGACAAGGTTGGCGTCTCGTTTCCAGCGTGTCCAGATGCGCTCCACAATGGTGGCGATGTGCCCCAAGAGGTAGGGAATGACCTTACGGTAGAGCCAATCGGTGTCCAGCGAGACTGTGGCACGCGGGGCCGGGAAGAACCGCGTGTTTTTGACGAGCAGGAAGGCCAATAGGACGAAGACAACCAACTGAAGCTGAGTGATGACATGGGAGAATGAATAAGCGTGATAGTCCACGTCATAGGGCAGCAGGGCGTAGAATTGCTCCGGTAGGATACCCACGGCAAGACAAATGGCAGCGGTAACGCCCATGGCCAATTTCATATTGAGTGGCGCTTCTTTTGGGGTGAGGCCGCGATCTTCGCCGAAAAACGTGAAGTAGATGATTTTGATGCCGGAGTGATAGACCGCACAGGCCGACGCAAAGAGCAATGCGCCCCAAACCCACAGCATATGGGCGTTGCCCGCAGCAGAGAGAATGAGCGATTTGGTGGTGAAGCCTGAGAACAGGGGAAGGGCTGCAATTGAGGCCGCACCTACAAGTGTGAAGGCCATGGTCCACGGCATTGATTTGGCCAGTCCGCCAAGTTCGGTGACTTTGGCGGTTCCGGTACGATAGAGGACCGCGCCGACGCCCATGAAGAGCAGGCCTTTGTAGAATATGCTGGCGAATGCGTGAGCCGCAGCCCCATTGACCGCGAGTTCTGTGCCAATGCCGATGCCGACGACCATGAAGCCGAGTTGGGCGTTAAGAGCGTAGGCGAGGGTGCGGCGCAGGTCGTTTTCAAACACAGCGTACAGGCTTGGCACTACAGCCATTGCGGCGCCGATGAAGAGAAGTTCTTCTGTGCCAGCAAACCCGCGCGCTAAGGCATAGATGGCGAGCTTAGTGGTGAACGCTGACAGAATGACAGTGCCGGTGATGGTGGCGGCTGGGTAGCTGTCTTCGAGCCAATTGTGCAGGAAGGGGAATGCGGCCTTGATGCCAAAGGCGAGCAATATGGTCCAGCTGGCCGCGCTGCCAAGGATCATGCTGTCGAAAGCGATGGAGCCGGTTGAATTGACGTGGAGCACGATGCCTGCGAGCAGGATGACACCAGAGCCAATTTGGACGATGAGATAGCGCAGGCCGGTGAAATAGGCCCCTTGTGTGCGCCGTGCCCAGATGAGGAAGACCGACGCGATGGCGGTCCCTTCCCAGAAGACAAAGAGGGTGATGAGGTCGCCTGCAAAGACGGCTCCAATGGCAGCCCCTGCGTAAAGGAGGGTGCTGACTTGCTGGACAGTGTCGCGAATGTGCCATGCGTAGATGAGGCAGACAAAGGCGGCGAGTGAGAAGGCGAGGCCGAAGAAGGTGGACAGGCCGTCAACCCGCATGAGGGTGAGCGTGTAGCCCATGAAGTCTGTTTGGGCGCTCACACCTTGGGTCGCAGTCCAAATGGCCCAGCCTGCCGCAACAGGCACAGCGAGGGAGAAAAGACCGCGCAAGATGCCTTGAGGAATGAAGGGGAGCAAGAGAGCGGCCCCGAGGAAGTAAAAAACAGGCGGGACAAATTCAAACATCTTGCTTCTCCCGACCGAGTTGGTCTTCCGGATAGTCTTCAGCCACGGTGTCTGTGGGGGCGTAGTAGTTTTCGTCCCGCGTCAGCAAGGGGCTGGTTATTTTTGCAATGAGGAACAGAACCACAAGTGCGGCAAAGCCAAAGAGGGCGTAGAAACCCTTTATGTGCTCCACCTCAAAGTGACCATGTTGCTCGTAGAAAAAGTCTGCCAGGCCGAGGAGCACTGCGATGGCGAGTGTAATCCACACCAGACGGTTTTCACGGTTTTTTGAGCCCGCTTTATGGGGGGGTGTTTTTTGTGTCATTAGTTTGACCCTCCCAGCATAACTGGCGCGGTTTGTAGTTCAGACCCGACTCCCTGAAGTGTTGCTTCGGGACCTAGAGCTGCTGCTTCAGGGCCAAAGGCGACAGGGATCAGTAAGTTATAGACGTCTTGGGCATAGAAGAAGAGCAGGAAGCACCCAATGGCTGTAAGGCACGGAGGCAGCACAACAAGAAGCGGCGCTTCTTTGATGCGGCTTCGAAAACTGCCTTTTGTGGAACGGGCGCCGGGATCGTCTGGATTTGGCAGGAAGAAGCCTTGCGCCACGACAGGCAGGAGGTAAGCCACGTTGAGCAGAGAGCTGACCATTAGAACGCCGATCATGATGAGTTGGCCTGTGTCGGCTGCGCCCAACAGAATATACCATTTGCTCCATGCGCCGCCGAAGGGTGGCAAGCCGATGATCGACAATGAGCCGATCAGGAAAGCTGCGTAGGTGAAGGGCATAGTGCGCCCTAAGCCGCGCATATCTGAGATATTGGTCTTTTGAGTGGCGACGTAAATAGCGCCTGCGCACATGAAGAGCGTGATCTTGCCCATCGCGTGCATCGGAATGTGCATTGCGCCGCCCATGATACCCAGCGAGCTGGCCAAGGCCATGGCAAGGGTGATGTAGGACAGCTGAGAGATGGTTGAATAGGCCAGCCGGGCTTTCAGATTGTCTTTTGTCATCGCAACCACGGAGGCGACGATGATGGATGTTGCGGCCAGCCACATGAGCCAGTCTGAGGCGCCGGTGAGGGACAGATAGTCGATCCCAAAAATATAAACACCGATTTTAAGCATGGTGAAGACACCCGCTTTCACCACAGCTACCGCATGGAGCAATGCAGAAACGGGTGTGGGGGCAACCATGGCGGCGGGGAGCCAGCGGTGGAAGGGCATGAGCGCTGCCTTGCCAATGCCGAATGCATAGAGTCCAAGGAGGACTGGGGCGAAGCTGTCATCCAAGTGGCCAGACAGAATGCCGCCGTGTACGAAGTCCAGCGTGCCTGTCGCGACCCAAGTCCAAATGATGGCAAGGAGTTGGAAGGCGATGGAGGTTCCCAGCAAAATGCCCAGATAGGTGCGCGCGCCTCTTTTAGCACCATCTGTTTGTTTGTGAGCAACCAGCGGGTAGGTGGAGAGGGTGAGCACTTCGTAGAAGATGAAGAGCGTGAACATGTTTGCGGCAAAGGCGATGCCCATGGAGGCAGAGATGGCCAAAGCAAAACACATGTAGAAGCGTGTTTGATGGGCTTCTTTGTTGCCGCGCATATAGCCGATGGCATACAGGGCTGTGACGATCCACAGACCTGAGGCAACAACACCAAACAACATGCCCAATGGTTCGATTTTAAAGGCCATTGACAGGCCGGGCATGACGTCAAAGAGGATGAGTTCGGGCACTTCACCTGCTTCAACTTCGCGCAACAACCAGAAGGTGAGGGAGAAGAGAAGCAAGGATGTAGCGACCGATATGATGTCGCGTATAAGTGAGTGGCGATCGGACAGGCCGATTAAGACCATGCCTGCGAAGGGAACAATCAAAGTCAACGCGATGGCTGTTTCATGGGTTAGAGGCATATACATTTACTCCTGCCCATGGGAAATAGAATTGAGAGGTTCAGGGATGTGCGACACAGCCCCTCCGATTGCATCGGGCATCGCTTGCGCGTTGTTTTCTACGTTGCCGAGCAAAATGTCTGCGGCGATCGATGCGGCCTCTGTGGTGAAGCTTGCGTCAATGCCAAAGTAGAAACTAGCGCCGACAAGTATCCATATAGAGGCAAGCATCATCGGGGGTGCCTCTTTGATTTGGGCGTCGGGGTTGACCGGTGCTTGTAGGTAGGCTGCCTCTACAACACGCCACACATAGATGACGGCGAGCAGGGATGAGGCGACGATGAGAATGGCTGGGAGCCAATAATTAGCCTCAAATGCTGCGCTGATGAGATACCATTTGGAAATGAAGCCTGCGGTGAGGGGTACGCCAATGAGGCTTAAGCCGCCCCCGACAAATGCGGCCATGGTCCACGGCATTTGTTTGCCGGCACCGCGCAAGTCTTCAATATTGGCTGAGCCATAGCGCAAGACCAATGCACCCACGGCCATGAAGAGACCGCCCTTTGTGACTGCGTGATTGAAAAGATGGATGATGGTTGCCATCAAGCCTGTCTTGTTCAAGAACGTGACGCCGAGCAGAATGTAGCCGACTTGTGCAATGGATGAATAGGCGAGCAAACGCTTTAGATTGGTTTGGAAAATAGCCACAATCGACGATGCGAACATGGCCATAATTGCTAGCGGCAAGACCACCCATTCCAACGTCTGTACTTCAAACGGATATTTGGAGCTGAAGACTGTGAAGAGGAAACGCAGCAGGATGTAGACCGCGACTTTGGTTGCGGTGGCGGCTAGAAAAGCGGTTACCGCTGAGGGCGCATAGGCGTAGGCATTGGGCAACCAAAGGTGCATCGGGAACATTGCGATCTTGAGGCCAAGGCCGACAAAAATGAACGCAAAGGCGACATTGAGGGTGCGGTTGTCTTCGAGCAAAACGATCTTATCGGCCAGATCAACCATGTTGAGCGTGCCGGTGAGGATGTAGAGCAAGCCGAGCCCTAGGACGAAGAAGGTGGCGCCGATCGTGCCCATGACAAGGTAGTTGAAGGCGGCGGTGAGTGCGCGCGGGTCTTTTTTCGCTCCCATGGCCACCAGTGCATAGGTGGACAAAGAGGAGACTTCTAAGAAAACAAAGACGTTGAAGGCATCGCCGGTCACTGTAACGCCGAGTAGGCCGGTTAGGCACAGTAGGTAGGCGGTGTAGAAATAGCTGTGCAGGCTTTGCGGGATTTCATCTTTGATGCTGGCGGGCGCATAAAATGGGATCAGCGCGCCAATACCTGAAACGATCAGCAAGACAAAGGCGTTGAACGCATCAATGCGGTACTCAATGCCGAGCGGCGGTGCCCAGCCTCCTAAGTGGTAGGAGATGACCGAGCCATCGATGACTTGGGAGAGCAACAAGCATGAAATGATAAAGGCAGACGATGAGGCAATGACTGTTATGCCCCAAGCAATTTTGCGGGAGCCCAGCAACATGCACAAAGGCGCTGCCATTAAGGGTATGACGGTTTGCAGGGCGGGGAGGTGATGCATGAATTGTTCAAACATTATTTATGATCCTCCGCTGCGGGCATTTTGCCGGTGGTGTCATAGGAATGTTCAATTTCAAGAAGCTCATCTTCTTCAATAGTGCCAAATGTTTCTTTGATACGGATGATCAATGCCAGCCCTAGGGCGGTGGTGGCAACACCCACTACAATGGCAGTGAGGATCAATACGTGAGGGAGCGGGTTTGAATAAATCTCGTCCGGGTTGTCGGTAAAAATGGGAGCCGTGCCGCCGAAGATTTTGCCAGCTGAAATGTAGAGCATGAAGACCGAGGTCTGGAATAGATTGAGACCCACAATCTTTTTGATTAAATTTCCCCGGCTCACAACTACGTAAAACCCGGTCATCATGAGGGTGATGACGAGCCAATAATTGTAGCGGGCGATGATGAAGTCGAAGGTAAAGTCTTCCATCTTACCAATCCGTGTCCTTGATCTCTGGTGCGCGGGAGGCAAATGCCATGAA
>NVSO02000129.1 GCA_002401305.2 Rhodobiaceae bacterium
CGTCGCCCAAGCCGGTTAGCTTCTCGGTCTTTCAGGGTTTGCCCCTCATTTTTTTGATCACTCACCTTCAAGCGCCTCCAGCTCATCAATCAAACCGCTAATAACAGATAATCCGCGCGACCAAAAAGTGGGGTCACTGGCATCCAGCCCAAAGGGCTCAAGCAATTCTTTATGTCGCAACGTGCCACCCGCACGCAACGCAGCAAAATACTTTTGGTCAAAACCATCAGGCTCTTCTTGATAAACCGCATACAGGGAATTCACCAAGCAATCGCCAAACGAATAAGCATAAACATAGAACGGCGAATGAATGAAATGCGGGATGTAAGCCCAATAAGTTTCATAGCCTGCCCCTAAGTTCACGCTAGGCCCTAAGCTTTCAACCTGCACCGACATCCACGCGGCATTGATATCCTCAATCGTCAACTCACCGGCAACCCGGGCCTCATGCACCTTGCGCTCAAACTGATAGAACGCTGTTTGACGCACCGCCGTGTTGATCATGTCTTCAACTTTGGACGCCAACATAATACGGCGTTGCTCAACAGTTTTCGTGTTCGCCAGCAATTGCCGGAAGGTCAGCATTTCCCCAAACACACTCGCCGTCTCTGCAAGCGTGAGCGGTGTTTCCGCCATCAACAACCCTTGGTCAGCCGCCAATCTTTGGTGCACCCCGTGCCCCAGTTCATGTGCCAAGGTCATCACATCGCGCGTGCGTCCCAAATAGTTCAGCAACACATAAGGGTGCGCCGAGGGGATAGTGGGATGTGAAAAAGCGCCCGGTGCCTTGCCCGCGCGCGGGGCTGCATCAATCCAGCCCTGAGTAAAAAACGGTTCTGCAAGCTCCGCCATTTCCGGCGAAAACCCTCGATAAGCATCCAATACAATCGCTTGCGCATCAGACCACGCAATCCGCTCTCCTGAATCCTGCGGCAAAGGCGCATTGCGGTCCCAATGCTCCAGCTTGTCCAAGCCAAGCCACTTCGCTTTCAACGCATAATACCGGTGCGAAATATCCGGATAGGACGCCCGAACAGCATCCACAAGCGCGCCCACAACTTCACTCTCAACACGGTTAGAAATATGGCGCGGGGTGGCAACATCATCATAGCCCCGCCACCGCTTTTCAATTTCCATGTCTTTCATCAGCGTATTGTAAATATGCGAGAAAACAGGCAATTGGATTTCAAACGTCTTCGATAAGGCTTGGGCCGCAATTTGACGCTTCCCCCGGTCCACATCAGACAATTGATCCAGTGTCGCTTCGAGCGGCAGGCTTTCGCCCGAAACATCGAACCGCAGCCGCGCCATTGTGTCATCAAACAAACGATTCCAAGCAGAACGCCCGGTAACAGATTTTTCTAACAACAAGCGCTCTTGCGCGTCATCCAATTGATAGGGTTTTTCGAGCCTTAGATCCCGCAACCAAGGACGGTAGCGTCCCAGCGCAGCGCAATCGGCCATCAAGGTTTCCAATGGGGCGTCCTCGATGCCGTTTAGCTCAAGAGTAAAAAACAACATGTCCGCCGATATGAGGGCCGCCTGCGCTTGCACATCGCCGTAAAGCTTGCCGTGAGCGGGCGCTGTTGTATCGGTCGCATAAAGCAGACCTGCGTAGGAATAAAGCCGGCCCAGAATTTCTTCGAGCGCTTCAAATTCACCAATCGCCGCCGCAAGCGCCTCACCAGACCCTGCCTGCGCCAAAGAACTCACCTGTCCCTTGTATTTTGCGGAAAAATCCTTCGCACCCTGCGCCACCGTTGCAATGTCTTTTGCGACTTTTGGCTCTACTGGCTCTTCATAAAGAGCTGATAAATCCCATACCGGTAACGCATCTTGCTGAGTCATCATTATCTTTCTATCGATCATTTCACAGCGCGTGAGCTGTTAATCCACCAAACACATTCACTATATATCGGGGCTTCGCCGTGCACTTCAACATCGCGGGGTCAAGAAGGCCAGATCTCATCACATAAAGAAACAGCTTTAAAGTCGCAGGAGAAAAGTCCCCGGAAAAACGAGCGCACAAAAAAAGGGCCTCGGCTAATGCCGAGGCCCTTCTCCAATCGGTTGAAACAACCGAATTAGTCCATCGATACAACAGCACGACGGTTAAGAGGTTCGCGTACACCGTCACCGGTAGATACTGCGAGATCGCTCTCACCAGATGTTGTTGCGCTAGAAACGGTTGCGTTTTGTGCGCTAAGAGCGCCAGCAACTGAGTTAGCACGA
Organism: Rhodobiaceae bacterium; assembly: GCA_002401305.2. Classification (GTDB taxonomy): domain Bacteria; phylum Pseudomonadota; class Alphaproteobacteria; order Parvibaculales; family Parvibaculaceae; genus NORP139. The sequence goes on from NVSO02000129.1 coordinate 2,233, forward strand.
CGTTGACCAAGACCTTGGTTGTAAGCTGAGCTACCGGTTGTATCCGTGTAACCAGCAACAGACAAGGAAGAGCTGCCAACTGAAGAGGCAATCTCATCAACCACAGCTTGCGCTGCAGATGTCAGGTTGAACTTGTTGTAACCGAAGTAAATAGTCCAAGGACCCATTTTCTTCGCTTCACATTCTGTAAGCGCTTCATAGAAAGCAGCTTTTTCAGCTTCTGCGCGGTTTGGTTGAACTGGACCACCGGCGCCACCAAAATGAGAGCCTTCAACGCCCCATTTGTTGTCGCTAGCTTGTTCTACCCAACCATCGTAGTAGCGCTGAGCTTTAGCACATGCACAAGCACGATCGCCTTCACGACCGCCATTGTCCAAAGCAGCCATCAGGCGTGAACGCCCAGATTGCAGCTCGCCAAGATCAGATGCTAGAACACCGTGGTTTGCCGGATCATATGGCAATACGGTTTCACCAGCAGCAGCAGCGCGACCTTTTTTCACGATTGCAGCGGTATCAACCCAGTTGCAATCTACATAGGCTTCGGACGTTGCCCGATCCTGATATTCCCGAGCAAGACACGCATTAAATGTGTCGCCTGAAATAGTTTCCTCTAGATACGATTCTGCATGCCAGGTGCCGCAAGCTGCTAGCCCTAGAAATGCCCCCATCGCAATCAGCCGGGAAAGTACTTTCATCCCAATCTCCGTCATAAGCTTTTTCGACCAACCACTACCCCTCGCGAGTAGCAGCCCGGACCCCACGGGTTCGCCTTATCCCTCCATAGATCGCATAGATTAATCTATCGCATCAATGAAAAACGTCTGAACTTCGCCGTTTAGCCCTAATGAGTCACTTCACCGCAACACTTCTAATCCAACAAAATCAATTAATTAGCGGCTTCCATCTATATTTTGCGAAAACCCACTAAGGAAGTATGACTTTTTTGTGTAGGTGCCAAAAACAACCTCACTTTAAACTAAAATACCACAGTTACTCTAAAAGACAGAATCCAACCTGCTCAACCCTCAAGCGCACGCCACTTCACCTGAAAGCTGCATAAACCATCCCCAAGAAGGTAAATCCCTTAAACCCGTCTTTACCTGTCTGGATCATTATGACCCAAACCCGGCACGTGCCGGATGGGGGACTAAATGGTGTGTGGCTCAGCTGCACACATTGTTGGTAGAGGTTTAAGGGTAATGACGCATACGATCCTGATCGTGGATGATGATCCAGCGCAACGCCGCATTCTAGAGGAAGTCGTCAAACGCGACGGCTACCGCGCAATCACAGCGCAGAGCGGACAAGAAGCGTTGGACAAGGTGATGAACGCGGGCACGGGTGCTGGCGAAATCGCAATGATCATTCTCGATCTGATTATGCCAGAGATGGACGGCATGGAAGTGCTTGAACGTCTGCGTCCCACACACCCTTCTCTTCCCGTCATTGTGCTAACCGCTCACGGCGGCATTGAAACTGTTGTGAAAGCCATGCGCGCAGGCGCTGATGACTTTGTCGTCAAACCTGTCAGCCCAGAGCGTCTCCACGTTTCAATTCGCAACGCGCTTAAGGTGACAGCACTCACCGGAGAAATCTCACGTCTTCAAAAGAAGAAGTCGGGCGCCCTAAAATTTGACGACATCATCGCAGGCAGCCCGGCAATGGACAATGTCCTGAAGTTGGGCAAACGCGCCGCACAATCAACCATCCCTGTTCTCATCGAAGGGGAAAGTGGTGTCGGTAAAGAAGTTGTTGCAGCCGCCATCCAAGGCGAAAGCAAGCGCTCTGGTGCACCCTTTATTACTGTGAACTGTGGAGCCTTGCCTGAGAACCTTGTTGAAAGCATTCTCTTCGGTCATGAAAAAGGGGCCTTTACAGGCGCCAATGAAAAACATGCGGGTAAATTTGTAGAAGCCCATGGCGGCACATTGTTCCTCGACGAAATCGGCGAACTTCCCCTCGACATGCAAGTTAAACTTCTACGCGCCATTCAAGAAGGCGAAGTAGACCCTGTTGGCGCCAAGAAGCCGGTCAAAGTCGACATTCGCTTAATCTCCGCCACCAACCGCGACCTCATTCAAATGGTCAAAGACGGCGACTTCCGAGAA
>NVSO02000013.1 GCA_002401305.2 Rhodobiaceae bacterium
TCCCTTGGGTATGATCCGGCCAAATTGAGCTAGGAGTGTGGGTTTCCGCGTTTCAAGCGCGGAGACGGCATATGTCGCCTCAAAATCTGCCCAACAGGCACTGACACAACCGACTTTTGCAAACCGCATGGACCTGCGCTTTTAGGGCCTCTGCGGAAAAGACAGAAGTTCGGCATAAGGAGAGGCACATGTCCAAGGCTCTGGACGGAAATCCGACGACTGAAGCACAGACGACTGAAGAACTATTGGTGCCCGAGCAGCAATCTGAAAAGATTGTTCCCCTCGCCCGCCAACCTTCAAACCGGCGATAGCGACGACGCGGGACCGTTGCGCATTTTGCTCCCGTCCTACCGCTCGAACCCAACAACCGGCGGACAAGGCGTATACATGCGTCACATCTCCAAAGCGCTTGTTGATTTGGGACACCATGTAGATGTCATTTCCGGCCCGCCTTATCCTGATTTGGATCCGCGCGTTGGCTTGATCAAATTGCCATCTCTCGACCTTTACGCGACGCCCCATCCTATTCGAGCTTTCCGCCCCTGGATGCTGACCTCCCGCCTCGACTTGTTCGAATGGTGGAGCCACAACTGGGGTGGTTTTCCAGAGCCTTATACGTTCGGTGAACGCATGGCGAAATATATGGAAGACAAGATCGACCAATATGACGTCATGCATGACAACCAGACATTGTGCTGGGGCATGTTGAAAGTGCGCGACATGGGCTTGCCTGTCGCTGGCACCATTCATCACCCGATCACAATGGACCGCCGTATTGATGTGGCCGCCATGCCAAACATCTGGATGAAATTCCTGAAATGGCGCTGGTACACATTCCTCAACATGCAAATCAAAGTCGCGCGTCAATTGCGCCCTGTGATTGTTGTGTCCGACAGCACCAAGCGTGATGTTGTCCGTGAGTTCGGCGTCAAAGAAGAAAATATGAAGACCGTCTACCACGGCATCAATCATAAAGTCTTCGAGCCGCGTCCTCACATCACGCGCGTCGACAATCAACTGGTTGTCTGTGCAAGTGCGGACGTGCCTCTCAAAGGCCTGATCTTCTTGTTACGTGCCTATGCAAAACTATTGCCTGACCATCCAGATCTTAAACTGGTCGTCATCGGGAAATTGCGCGAAGGCCCAACGTCCAAAGAACTCCGCAAACTCGGGATCATGGATAAAGTGATCTGGAAAACCGGCCTGAGCGATAGTGAGCTCGTGGACGAATATGCAGAAGCCACCATTGCCATCTCCCCATCCGTCTATGAAGGCTTCGGCTTTCCAGCGGGCGAAGCGATGTGTTGCGGTGCGCCAGTCATCACCACCAACGGCGGCTCTTTGCCAGAAGTTGCAGGGGATGCAGCCATCATTGTGCAGCACTCCGACCCTGATGCCTTGGCAGCTGGTATTGCAGACCTGCTCAACAACCCAGAGAAACGCGCCGAAGTCGGCCGCGCGGGACGTGAGCGGATTCTAACTAAATTTAAATGGGAACACGCGGCACGTAATGTTGTCGCGATCTATCGTGAGGCCATCGCAAATGCAAACAATCAATCTAAACGCGCTCGGACTTAAAGACGGCGACACCGTTCTTGATCTTGGCTGCGGCGAAGGTCGCCACGTGCACGCCATGTATCATCACAAAGTCTGCCATGTCGTTGGCTTGGACTTGGCCTTTGATGATGTAAAGAAAACCCGAGAGGGCTTTGTCCATTGCCCGGACATGGACCCAGAAACCAAGCGCCTCAACACGCTGTCGGTTGGCAATGCCTTGTCGTTGCCCTTTGCCGACAACTCCTTTGACAAGGTGTTGTGCTCTGAAGTCATGGAACATATTCCAGACTACATTCAGGCATTGAGCGAAGTAGAACGCATTCTAAAACCCGGCGGCACATTTGCTGTGTCCGTGCCACGCTATTGGCCGGAGCGGATTTGCTGGGCGCTCTCAGAAGATTACCACAATGAGCCAGGCGGCCATGTCCGTATTTTCCGTTCTGGCAAGCTGCGCAAAGACGTCGAAGCAAATGGCTTGCGCTTTACGTTGCGCCACTGGGCCCACGGTCTGCATTCCCCTTACTGGTGGATCAAATGCGCCGTTGGTGTCAAAAACAACGACAACTTTTTGGTCAAGCTCTACCACCGCCTTCTAGTGTGGGAAATTACAGACAACCCATTCGTGGTCCGTGTATTGGAAGCGATTGCAGCTCCCTTGATGGGCAAAAGTGTTGTTCTCTACTTTAAAAAACCGGCCAACTAAACCATGACCCTTCTGACCCTTGGTGATCCGATACCTGACGGCTTTTTCGATGGTTCGATCAAACGCATTCTCGAGCTGCAGCGTGATACCGGGGCAATTCCCTGGTATGACGGCGGCGTCGTGGACCCGTGGAACCACACCGAAGCCGCTATGGGTCTTGCCACCTTGGGTCACCTAGAGCCTGCCAAAAAAGCTTACCGGTTTCTCCAAGACAGCCAACTTGATGACGGTTCTTGGTTCGGCGAATTGGGCTCTGCGGTCCCAATGGATGAGCAAGAACAAAAGTTCACGGGCACAGAAGAAGACATTGAAGCCCCTCTGCGCGACACCAATTTTGCCGCCTATATCGCAACAGGTGCGTGGCACTATTATTTGCTGACCCAAGACTTGGGTGAACTTAAAAACATTTGGCCACACGTCAAACAAGCAATCAATTGGGTCGTGGCGCATCAAAGCGCCCACGGCGACATTCGCTGGGCAGCAGACGAACCCCGCACCCCTGAAGATGATGCTCTCATCACCGGCAGTGCCTCAATTTATAAAAGTTTAGAGTGCGCCATTCTGATTGCCAGAAGGCTGGGAGAGCCCACCAAAGAGTGGACCCATGCCCGTCAAAAATTAGGCGAAGCACTGCGCGACAAACCGCATCGGTTTGACCGCACATGGGAAAGCAAAGACCGCTATTCCATGGACTGGTACTACCCTGTTCTAGCCGGGGCCATCACGGGCAAAGCAGCACACGACCGCCTCAATGCAAAGTGGGATATCTTTGTGGCAGAAGGCAAAGGCTGCCGCTGCGTCATGGAGCAACCATGGGTAACTGTCGCTGAAACAGCCGAATTGGTCATGGCTTTGCTAACCGCAGGCGACCGCCCGCGCGCAGAACTGATGCTCTCTTGGTTGCACCAATGGCGCGCAGACTGTGGTGCTTATTGGATGGGTTATCAGTTTGAAGACGACGTCGCATGGCCTGCTGAAAAACCAGCATGGACAGCCGCCGCCGTTATCCTCGCCACCGATGCGGTAACCGGTTCAACACCGGCCGCCGCACTCTTCTCAGGCCTGCACTTGGCCGAGACGGCGTAACAAACGCAGCGATTTGACTGCCGCGATTTCTTCAAACAGATTTGACGCCAGCGCCATCTTATAAATTTCATAAGGGGGCCGCCCGCCGTCATCCGGGTTTGGGATCACATCATGGATCGCCAAGATACCCCCGACAATCACTTGCGGCGCCCAGAAGCGATAATCATTGAGCGCGTGTTCTAGCGCGTGCCCGCCGTCGATGAACACCATGGAAAGCGGTGTCGCCCAGCCACGTGCCACAACCGTTGACGGTGCCACCAAAGGCACAACCGTATCTTCTAGTTTGGCTCTGCGCATGGTCCGGCGAAACAGCGGAAATGTATTGAGCATACCGGTTTCATCGTCAAACAGATCACCGTCATGATGTTCCCATCCGACCTGATTTTCTTCCGACCCCAAATGATGGTCCAGCGCATAAAGAATGGCTTCATTCTTCTGACAAGCCGTCCCGAAATAGACTGTCGATTTACCGCAATAAGAACCAACCTCAAGGCACGGTCCCATTTTGCTGACTTCTAACGCCGCATCATAAAGGGCAGCCCCCTCAGCAGGGTCGAGAAATCCTTTGACCTCAGATACATCAATCGGCAATTTCATAATTCAACTCTTCTTTCAGGCCAAGCAGCGCGCCATTGTGAGGGGCTGTGGCTATAACGCTCTATCGGCGCGCAGACTAGCGTGTTAGCCCATCAACTGCACGGGTAAATCGCCCGGCGTGGGCTTCAATATCCGCCCCGCGCAAGTCAGGGCGATAGACCCCAGACCCAACCCCGAAACCAGACGCGCCCGCCGCCCACCATGCCGCAGCATTCTTGCTTGAAACGCCCCCCGTTGGCAAAATGAGCACATCCTTCAGCGACAACACACTGCGCCATGCTTTAAGCACAGCCGGAGACAAGTCATCGGCGGGAAAAAGTTTCAGCCCGTCCGCCCCCGCCTTCAGCGCGCCAAAAGCCTCGCTCGGGGTAAAGACACCCGGAACGCTAATCAATCCAAGCGCCTTGGTACGCGCCACCACCGCAGGGTCAAAATGCGGACTCACAATCACTTGCCCGCCAGCATCCACCACCTGACCAATTTGTCCCTCATCCA
>NVSO02000130.1 GCA_002401305.2 Rhodobiaceae bacterium
AGTGACCCTTCTGGAAGATGACACTGTGAAAATCATCGCCTTCCCGGTCCAGCATGATCCGATTGACCCGGCTGTCGGTTACGGCATCTATTACGGCGGGCGCAGCGTTTTCATCAGTGGCGATACGCTGAAAAACCAAACGCTCATTGATTTAGCCAAAGGCGCTGACCTATTGGTGCACGAAGCACTGTCTCGCAAACTTGTTGGGATTATGCAGGCGGGTGCCAAGAAGGCGGGCCGGACAAATCTAGAAAAAATCATGCTAGATATTACCGACTATCACGCCTCTCCTGTGGAAGCAGCGGAAGCCGCGCAAGAAGCAGGTGTTGACCATCTGCTTTTCTACCATGTTGTGCCGCCCCTCCCGATTGGCCTTTTGGAACAGGTCTATCTCGAGGGAACGGACGACGCGTTTGAGGGTGACATTACGCTGGGTGAAGACGGCACCTTTATCTCCCTGCCCACCGGGAGCAAAGAGATAAAGGTTGATGCGTTAATGTAGGCGCTCAAACATACGCCCGGGGTGAAACGGACTTTAACTCTAGAAAGTAGAGATGTCCGTTTCCATACCCATGTAGAGGCGCCCGGCTTGTTCCATAACTGGGCGCCCTACCATCATGTGCTGGGTGGTTACATGCACATCTCGGAAGTGACGTTGCAGCGGTGATTTTTTGTATACCGAGGTACCGCCGCCCAGATGGTAGGCCGACGTCACCACCTCCGCAGCCGTGCGCGCACCGAATGATGCCGCATTGCGAATGTCACGGCGTTGCGCAAGGGTCATCGTGCCCGTTGCCTGCGTGGTCTCCCAGGCCTCGGATAAAACATCAAACAACCAACCGCGTGCCGACCGGAGTTTTGCTTCGGCCTCAGCAATAGTGCCTTGCGTTTCTTGGCGGCTGGCCAAAGGTTTCATGGCCCCTTGAGGTGTTTTTTCACACGCAAAGCTGATCAGCTCATCAATGGCTGCGCGGCCAATGCCCAAGGCAACCGCACTTACGCCCGTTGCCAATAACGCAAAGACGGGGAAGGTATAAAGTGGGCGGTCAACGGGCTTATCTTCCACCAATGAAATTGCGTGAGACTTTGGAATGTAGAGATCTTTCATCACAAAGTCAGTGCTTCCAGATCCACACAAGCCTGACACATGCCAAGTATCGAGCATCTCAACATCTTCCTTGCGGGCCATCATCATGCGCGATACGGGCATGCCATTGCTCATGCGTTTTGGCTTACCGTCTTCCATCACCATGCAACCGCCCGCGATCCACTTGGCATTGTGGCTCCCTGACCCCCATTGCCATTGGCCGTTCACGCGGTAGCCATCGCCTTCTTGGACGGCCTTACCTTTGGGCGCAAAGACGCCTGCTGTGATGGTGCGGTTTTCTGGCGCGAACATGTCGCGCGCAACATCTGGCGGCATATAGCTTGAGAGTATGCCGGTTGTTGAACCAATCATGACGCACCAAGCCGCCGAGGCATCTCCTTGAGCCAACCGCTCAATCAGCTGAAAATAGGTTGGTGGATCAATTTCAGTGCCGCCATATGCTTTGGGCACCATCAACATGTAGAGACCCTCATCGCAGAAGCGCTCTGCGATATCGTCAGGCAGACGGCGGGCTTGCTCAATATCGTCGCTGCGAGATCTCAGAAAGGGGACAAGTTCATCTGCTTTTGCAAGCCAGTTTTGAGTGGTCATATTTAATGTTCCTATTCTGGCAGGCCCATGCGGGATGCGATGTTGTTACGTTGCATGTTGGAAGAGCCGCCAACAATTGGCATGCCCAAAATGTCGCGCACATGGCGCTCCATGTCATAGGCGTCCGTCATGCCGTAGGCCCCCAACACGCGCTGACAGGTCAATACGATTTCCACCGCATTTTCACCGATGAATAATTTCGCCATGCTGGTTTCCACTGCACAGGGACGATTTTCCTGCGCCAAGCTTGCGGCGTGGTAAAGCATGTGGCGACAGGCTTGCAGTTTTGTGCGGGCATCCACCAAAGCATGACGCACAGATTGGTGAGCACAGATTGGCTTGCCAAATTGCTCGCGCTCTTGGGAATATTGCCAAGCTTCTTCCATAGCCGCTTGGGCCACGCCAAAAGCGACGGCGGAGATTTCAATTTTCTCCACATCCAAGGTGCGACCGGCCAACATGCCCCAGCCTTTGTTCCACATCTCAGGGCCCCCAACGATATTTTCGACGGGGACGCGGACGTCATCAAAATAGACATCACTGGAGAGCGTGTAGCGTAGATTGGAATGCTCAATGGGGTGCAATGTCAGACCAGGCGTTGAGGTTGGCACGAGCACTAAGGACAGGTTCCGGTATTTCTTGCCGTCGCTGTCGGAGTTGACGAGGCAATAGATGTAGTCGGCGAAATCGGCGCCGGTGCACCACCGCTTCAACCCATTGATGATGACTTCGCTGCCATCTTCACTCAAACGCGCACGGGTTTTAACGCTGGCTAAGTCACCGCCGACATCTGGCTCAGACAGGCCATAACAGAAGGCCGTCTCCCCTTTTGCCAGGCCGGGAAGTAGCTTTTGCTTTTGCGCAAGCGACCCGTTTTCACTGATATTTGCACCGCCGTAAAAGGCGCTGTGGATGAAGGGCCCGGCCAGAAACGCGCCGGCGCGACTCAGTTCCTCAATCACCGCCACGGCTGCGACCAAGTCCACGCCCAGCCCGCCAAACTCCTCGGGAATGGTCAAACCGCATATGCCCAAGTCGGTCAGCTCTTTAAAAACATCTTTGGGGAAGCTGTGAGTCTTGTCCCAGATCCGGCGCTTTTCACGCGGGGCTTTATCCTCAACAAATCGGCGTAGCGTCGCCCGCAACATCGTGATGTGTTCTGGCTCGTCAAATGCATTCAGTGTCATCTTGCTCTCTCACCCCCAACTTTGAGGTCATTATGTCTTTATTAATGCCATTGTTTCTTCTATTCTGAGGCATCCTCAAATTAAGAGTCAAGCAAATGGCACCGACTGGACGTAAAAAAGGGAAGTGGGGGGATCGCGAAGAAGCGATCTTGAATGCTTCATGGGCGCTTATTGCCCGTCAGGGCTACGAAAAGACGACAATGGCCCAGATTGCGCTGGCGGTCGGGCTGTCTGAGGGCAGTCTTTATAATTACGTGAGCAACAAGCAGGATTTGGCGATTCGGGTAGCCGAACGTTGGTTTCAACAAAACGCCTCCCACATTGAAGCCTCCCTCGTCACGCTCAGTTCAACGCGCGATAAACTGGGCTTTCTGGTGCTGCAACACCTCTCCACCATTTTGGAACACCGGGAACTTTACATGATGTGGATCCGGGAAGTGCGGGCCACATCCTCCTATTCCACCTCTCATAGCCGCGACATTTTCCGTGGCTATACGGGGCTTTTGCGGGACGTTCTTGGTGAGGCTATGGCGCGCGGCGAGCTCCGCGATACGCTGGACGGGGCAGAAGCGCGCGACATGATATTGGGCGGGGTGGAGCATATTGCTTGGACCCAGATCATTCAGAACCGGAATGATTTTGATGTAGGCGATTTGGCTCGCCGATTGAGCGATACCTATTGGAACGCTTTGAGTATTCCGCCCTCCCCCCCTTCCTCCACCAGCGTTGAGCCTGATCAACTAGAGAGAATCTCTCAGCGGCTTGCGGCCATAGAAGCTCGGCTTCCCCCAAAATAGGCGGATTTCCGCCATTTCTGAGTTTTAGGGTGCGTACCCTTGACAGTGCGCTTTATTGGGGTTACACCCTATTTCAACAAATGACGCAAGGGAATGCTCAGGGAGTGTTTTCTTGTTTCATTTCTGACAAAATGTCATGCAAAGCGCTGCCGCGACCCGTTGTTTTAAATCCGGTGTCAGCGCCGCTTTGGAAATAGGAGACAAATCAATGAATGCACCTATCAAAAATCCTGTCGCTGCTCGGCCTGATGTTGAAACCGCTATTATCGGCACTGGCTTTTCCGGCTTGGGCATGGCCATCCAATTGCTCAAATCGGGACGCAAAGACTTTGCTATTTTCGAGAAAGCCAGCACCGTGGGCGGTACTTGGCGCGAAAACACCTACCCTGGGTGTGCTTGCGACGTGCCTTCCCACCTCTATTCCTTTTCATTTGAACCCAACCCTAATTGGTCACGCATGTTCGCCCCGCAAGAAGAGATCCGCGGCTACATAGAGCATTGCGTCGAAAAATATGCGCTGACGCCCTACATCCGGTTCAACAAAGAAATTACCCAAATTCGTTACGATGATGCGACGCAGCTTTGGAACATCCTCACCTCAGATGGTGGTTCTGTGAGCGCGCGCAAAGTCATCTCTGGCATGGGGCCGCTTCACAAACCTGTTTACCCCACCCTTAAAGGCATCGACAGTTTTGAAGGCAAAACCTTCCACTCCGCTACGTGGGACCACGACTTTGATTTTTCTGGCAAACGGGTCGCTGTCATTGGCACTGGTGCGAGCGCCATTCAATTTGTACCCCAAATTGTGCCTAAGGTTGCCGCACTTACTCTTTTCCAACGCACGCCGCCGTGGGTCATGCCCAAAGCGGACCGCGATATGAAACCGTGGGAAAAATCCATTTTCAGCATTTCTCCTTTCTTGCAAAAGCTCTTCCGCGGCAAGATTTATGTGCAGATGGAAATTCGGGCCTTGGGCTTCACGGTCAATCCAAAACTGATGAGCAAAGTGCGTGACATGGGTGTTGAGCACATTGCCAACACCATTGATGACGAAGCATTGCGCGCGCAATTGACCCCAGACTTCATGCCCGGCTGCAAACGCTTGCTGCAATCAAATGACTATTATCCAAGCCTGAACCAGAGCCATGTCGATGTCGTTTCAAGCGGCGTTGCAGAGGTGAAAGCCCACTCAATTGTCACCGAGGCAGGTGAGGAAATTGAAGTAGACGCCATTATTTATGGCACAGGCTTTGAAGCGGCTGACCCGATTGCCAAAGGGCAAATCATTGGCCCTAACGGACAGGACTTGGCTGCCATGTGGGCGGACAAGGGTGCCGAGGCCTATCTGGGCACGAGCGTTTCAGGCTTCCCCAACTTGTTCTTTATGACAGGCCCCAATACAGGGCTTGGTCACAATTCCATTATTCTGATGATTGAAGCGCAGGTGGGCTACATCCTCGATGCTCTTGATCTGATGGATAAGAAGGAACTGGCAACGCTGGACGTACGCGAAGACATTCAACGTAGCTACAATGATAGCTTGCAAGACAAGATCAAAAAGACTGTGTGGGCGACTGGTTGTGACAGTTGGTACCAGCGTGAGGACGGCAAGAATACGACACTCTGGCCGAGCTTCACTTTTAGTTACATGCGCAGAATGAACCAATTTAATCCGGAAGACTATGTGCTCAGCTCCCCCAAGCTGGCACACACCCCTCAAGCTGCTGAGTAACCCTAAAGGGCCTTCCCCCGGCCCGTAACTCAGTGCTGTGTCTTTCGGGTCAGGGCTCGCTTCTCCCCAGAAGCGGGCCCTACCTCATTTCTCTTTATTCTGCTGGCTGCCCAGACGTCTGAGTCTCGGCAAGCTCCCGGTCCAAAGCCTCCCCCGTCACGCTTGTCGGCGTTGAAAAACGGGCGAGCAAATCATAGAGCACCGGCGTCAAGAATAGCGTCATGGCCGAGGCGATGCTTAAGCCGCCGATGATGACTGTTCCAATGGCAATGCGACTTTCTGCCCCTGCCCCACTGGCAAACACAAGGGGGGCCGCCCCCAATACTGTGGAAACAACGGTCATGAGAATGGGGCGCAAGCGCACGGCTGATGCCTCTAGTACGGCCTCGCGGACTGAACGTCCTTCATCTCTGAGCTGATTGGCAAATTCGACAATGAGAATACCATTCTTGGCCATCAATCCGACAAGCAATACCAACCCTACTTGGCTGTAAATGTTCAACGAGTTGCCGGTAACCCACAGCGCCATCAAGGCGCCGGAAATCGCCAGCGGCACGGACAACATGATGATGAGGGGATGCACAAAACTTTCAAATTGAGCCGCCAGAACCAAGAAGACGATCAACAAGGCCATGCCAAATACGAGGGCGATACCGGAAGACGTTTCTAAGAATTGCTGAGATTGTCCGCTGAACCCAAGACGCGCCTCAGATGGCAGGGTTTCATTGGCTAAACCCTCCATATATTCTATGGCTTCTCCCAAGGAATACCCGTCTCCCAAAGAAGCCGAGATTGTTACAGATGGCAAGCGGTTGAAGCGGCGCAATGTCGGCGCGGCCGCACCTGACTCCAAAGTAACCAAGGCTGTGAGAGGCACGAGCTCGCCGGAGCGATCAGAGCGCACAAAGATATTGCTCAAATCCTGCGGTGTTTGACGATCTTCATCCCGTGCTTTCAATATCACGGAATATTCCCGTCCCCGGTCCACATAGGTTGTGACTTCTCGGGAGGCCAATAGCGTTTGCAAAGCCCGGGCAATGCTCTCCACACGCACGCCCATGTCATCAGCGCGGGCCCGGTCAATCTTCACGCTCAATTGCGGTTGATTTCGTTCCAAATCAGTATCGACATTATACAGCTTTGGATTTTCGGCCGCCTTACGCACGATCTCTTCAGACCATTTTTCAACGCTTGCGTAATCAGGGCCGCCAATCACGACTTGCAGCGGGTGCCTGCTGCCTCGCAGGCCAAGACCAGCTGGGTTAATGGCCATCGCCCACGCGCCGGGCTGTTTGCTTAAAGTGCCCATCACTTCACGTACAGTTTTGGTGGAATGGCGACCGCGTTCGTCCCAATGAGTTAGACGGACAACCACAAAGCCTCTATGAGGCCGCCCCCATGTGCCTGAAAACCCAAGAATGTGCTTTGCCTCACCGTTCTCGTACAGATAGTCCAAGCTGCTTTCAATCTTGCGCACTTCTTTATCGGTGTATGCAAGGTTTGATCCTTGAGGTGCTGAGATGGAGATGAAGAACACGCCCCGGTCTTCTTTGGGGGTTAGTTCTTTGGGCAAGGCTTCATAGGCAAAGTAGGAAAGGCCTGCAAAGGCGATTGCAATTGCTAGAACGAAAGGCGCTTTAGTGATCGCACGCTCTAGTCCCCGGCGATAACTATCGGCTAAACGCTCAAAGGCCTTGTCTAACCACCGCGAAGCCGCATTACCCCCGTCGGTTCTTTGCAGAATACGAGAGCACAACATGGGGCAGAGCGTGAGCGCAACAAGTGTGGAGATGGTGACTGACACCGCGAGCACAAATCCGAATTCACCAAAGAGTTTTCCCGCCGCTCCTTGCATGAAAGAAATCGGCATGAAGACCGCGATCAAGGTCAATGTGGTTGCCAAAATTGCGAACAGAACTTGGCGGGAGCCCAACACGGCGGCCCGCATGCGTTTTTCACCAGAGTCTATGCGGCGCTGAATGTTCTCCAACACAACAATGGCGTCATCCACCACAATGCCGATCGACAAGATCAATGCCAATAGGGTGAGGATGTTGATTGAAAAACCCAAAGCGGAAATGCCGATAAAGGTACCAATGACCGAGACGGGGATGGTGATGGCGGGCACCAAGGTGGCGCGCAACGAGGCCAAAAAGGCAAAGTTGACGAGGATCACAATGAGCACCGCAATACCGAGTGTGCGTATGACTTCGGTGATGGATTCATTGATGAAGATCGCGTCATCAGACGGAATAACAAACGCCATGCCTTCTGGGAGGTTGGGTTTGATGCTCTCCAATTGGGCGCGCACACGGTCTGAAATGGAAACCGTATTTGCTTGGGACTGCCGGATGATGCGCAGGCCAACGGCGACCAAACCATCTGAGCGGGCGATGGTTTTGTTCTCCTCAACCCCCAAAACAACTTCTGCAACATCCCCCAATCGAACAAGGTAACCGTCCACTCGGCTGATCACGATATTTCTGAATTGCTCAACTCGGTTCAACCGTGTGTCCGTGCGTACTTGGAAGGCGCGGGTTTCAGATTCAATTTCACCCGCGGGTAATTCCAAATTGTTGCGTCGGATGGCGGCTTCAATATCTTCGACTGTCAGATTACGCGCTGCCATGGCCCGGCGATTAAGCCACACGCGGATGGCATATCGTCGGTCGCCAAATAATTCAACTTGGGCAACCCCGTCCAATGTCGATAAGCGGTCCACAATAAAGCGTTCCACATAGTCGGTAACTTCGGGCGGGCTCATCCGGTCGCTGGTGAATGCGATCCGCATAACAGGATCCGCATCGCTTTCGCTTTTGGCAATTAGAGGTGCTTCAGCTTGGTCTGGTAAATTGTCGCGCACACGGTCTACTGCAGCACGCACATCGGCTGCAGCTTCGTCGATGTCGCGGTAGCTTTCAAACTCAATGGTGGTGCCCCCGCGCCCCAAGCGGCTATAGGAGGTTATCTTTTTAACACCAGCCACACCGGCCACAGCGCCTTCAATTACTTCCGTAATATCGGTGTCGATGATCTCAGGCCCAGCACCTGTATAGGCCGTGGTGACACTTACCACCGCCATGTCCACGTCTGGTAGTTCTCGCACGGGGAGGTTCATCAACCCGGCCAAACCAAATGTGATGATGAGGAGGCTTAAGACCGTGGAGAACACGGGGCGGCGAATGCAGAATTCAGGCAAGTTCATGGGAACTCCTAGCCAGCGTTGGCGGATTTCTTAACTTGGGAAACGGGAGACACAGGCTCGAGCGTACTTTGGGGTGAGACTATTTTCACCCGAACACCGTCACGCAAACGTTGTAGGCCGGAGGTGACAACCACATCATCGGGTTTGATGCCGGACAGGACTTCCACAATGCCCACTTCACGCCGTCCCAATTGCACCTCGTTTTTATGGGCCACATTATCCACCACCGTATAGATGATGTGGTGCTCAGCGTTGGCGATCACTGCCTGTTCAGGCACGACGACGCCTTTGTGAGCTTCCAGCGTGACATCAACGTGCATGAACATGCCAGCAGGCAAGCTGCCATCGTTATTTGGCACAAGCGCGCGCACTTTAAAGGCTCGGGAGACTTCTCCTACCCGCGTATCGATGGAGGAGATGACCCCGGTAAATATGCGATCTGGGAAGGCCGCACTTTTGGCCGAGATATTTTGACCTTTTTTGATTTGGCCGTAAAAGCGTTCGGGAACGGCAAAATCTATTTCAACCTGCGACAGGTCATCCAGTGTGGTCAAGATGATGTTTACGTCGACCTGCGCGCCCACATGCACACGCTTCAAGCCGACTTGGCCCGCAAAGGGCGCGCGGATGGTGCGTTTCGCCAGCCGTTCCTCCGCCTGCTCAAGCTGGGCTTTGGCGCGTAGGGCTGCTGCCTGACGCTCTTCAACTGTAGCTGCGGATATGTTTCGTTTTGCGCGCAGGGAGCGTGCTCGTTTCAGCGCCAAATTCGCTTGGATGGCAGATGCACGCGCTTCGGCGACCGAGGCTTGCTCAGTCTTTTGCTCCAAGCGCGCTAAGACATCCCCTTTAGCCACGCGTTGGCCGGGTTCAAATTTAATTTCAATGAGGGGCCCACTTACTTGGGCGACGATATCAATCGCTTGTTTGGCTAAAGTCGAGCCAACCGCTTCAATGCGGATGTTCAGCTGCCGCTCTTCGGCGCGTACGGTCTCAACCAAAGTTGTACGGTCTGAGTGGCCACGTTGATTGGAAGAACTGCCTGTTAAAAAATAGGC
The DNA here is from genome assembly GCA_002401305.2 of Rhodobiaceae bacterium. GTDB lineage: Bacteria > Pseudomonadota > Alphaproteobacteria > Parvibaculales > Parvibaculaceae > NORP139. The sequence goes on from NVSO02000130.1 coordinate 9,676, forward strand.
GGCGCCCCCGACCAAAATCAGCCCGGCTAGTACTGCTGCCACAGTTGTTTGTCGCTCATTCACGGTCGTCCCTTTGTCACCTAAAATGCTGCTCATGGGATAGTCACATGCCCCATTTATGCGTTTTTGTTGTCTTTTAATCGCAGATCTTTTGAGGTCAGAACGAGTGCCCGGCTCACACGCGCATTGGTGAGCCTGTTCTGTTTCCAATCGTTGGTTCACGCAAACTATATAGGGTCTTTATCGGCACTGTCAGCCATCCAAATGGCGTAATTTCGAAAGAAGCCCCAAAATAGCTTTTCAGCTGCCCTGAATCGATATAATATAACATTACCTATTTGACCACAAGAGGAAGCAAATGTCTCTCCCCCCTTATGCATACGCTGTGATGATGAGTACTGTTTTGCTGAGCGTACCAGCCGCAGCTCAAAACCCCTTCTCCGATACCCCTACGCAAACCGCCCATGTTCATGGAGTGGCAAATCTGGCTGTGGCGGTAGACGCTCAAACAATTGTGATGGATTTGGAAATGCCGCTGGTCAATTTGGTTGGCTTTGAGCATGAACCGGCGAATGAGCTGGAAAAAAAGGCCCTCACGCGCGCCGCCCAAACGCTGGCGCAGGGGGACAGGCTCTTTCAACTGAGTGCCGCTGCCGGTTGCACTTTGACGTCGAAGACAATTGAAATGCCAACTTTTGACCATGACACGCATCAGGACGTGGATGCCCGCTACCACTACCATTGCATGTCAGTCGCTGAACTGCGGTCGTTAAAAGTGATCCTCTTTGACGCCTTCAAGCATATCGAAACGCTCAAAACAATTTACATTGATGACGAGAGGCAGTTGGCCAAAACGCTGACCCCCGATCAACCAGTGTTTTCTTTCCGCTAACACGATTGTCCGACGGCGAGCCTTCAAGCTACACTCAATCAAATGCGATTCTCTGTTTCCACTGCCCTTGCTGAGAGCTTGCTTAAATGAACGATGCTACTGTGCATGATCAACAAACCCGGCGCCCGTCCATCATTCAGTTTGAGAATGTGCGCTATGGGTGGCAGGCCGATGCGCCTGTTTTAGAGGTGCCTCATTTTCAGGTCGGGCGCGCTGAACGCATATTCTTACGCGGACCTTCGGGATCGGGTAAAAGTACGTTTCTGGGCTTACTTAGCGGCGTACTCTCTCCTTGGCAGGGCACTGTGAAGGTGTTGGGACAGGATTTGGCCCGCCTTTCCTCAGGCAAACGCGATCAGTTCCGCGCCGATCACCTTGGTATTGTGTTTCAGATGTTTAACCTGCTGCCGTATCTTTCTGTAACTGACAATGTGTGTTTGCCGTGTCGCTTTACCAGCTACCGTAAAACGCGGGCCCGCCACCGTCATGATGAAACCATCCAGCAAGAAGCCCACCGCCTGTTGCACCACCTTCATTTAGATGAAAGCCTGTGGGGCCGTCCCGTCTCCACGTTAAGTGTGGGACAGCAACAGCGTGTGGCCGTTGCCCGTGCGTTGATTGGGAAGCCTGAAGTTATCATCGCCGACGAGCCAACATCTGCATTGGATACAGACAGGCGAGATGCTTTTCTAGATTTGCTGCTGAACGAATGCGCCATGGAAGGCACAAGTTTGATCTTTGTAAGCCATGATAGATCCCTTGCCCCCCGGTTTGACCGCCAACTTGATATGAATGAGATCAATGTATTGGCTGCCCCGGCGCCCCGCCAAGAGGTGCGCACATGACGTGGCTTGGACCTATTCCCCTTTTGGCATTTAAAAGTCTGCTCAATCGCCGCCTCACAGCCGCCCTCACTGTGGTGGCTGTGGCTTTGAGCGTTACGCTTTTTCTAGGTGTTGAAAAAATCCGCCTCGGGGCGCGATCCAGTTTTGACAATACAATTTCGAGCACTGATTTAATTGTTGGCGCGCGCAGTGGGTCAATCAACCTGTTGCTCTATTCTGTGTTTCGCGTGGGAGATGCCACCAATAATATCAGCTGGCGCAGCGTTCAAGAATTACGGCAACACCCTGACATCGCGTGGACCATTCCTTTGTCACTCGGCGATAGCATGCGCGGATTTCGGGTGTTGGGCACTAACAACAGCTACTTCAAGCACTATAAATATGGACGCAAACAAGCTCTCTCCTTTTCCGGCGGGGCAGAGTTTGGTGATCTGTTTGATGCAGTTCTTGGCGCAGAGGTTGCTCGCTCCCTCTCGCTCCGGGTTGGAGATCCTCTGGTTGTCGCGCATGGACTGGGCAGCACCAGCTTTGCCCAACATGATAATTTACCGTTTAAAGTTTCTGGTATTCTAGAGCCCACCGGCACGCCGCTAGACCGAACCGTCCATGTGAGCTTGGCGGGATTGGAAGCTGTGCATCATGGGTGGGAAAGCGGGCGCCATAAACAGACCGGGGAAGATGCGGATAGCCTACGCACCTTAGAGGCAACGCTTGAGCCCACTTCTATTACCGCGTTGTTGGTGGGCCTTAAGAGCCGAATTGCCACGTTACAATTGCAACGCCAAATTAA
>NVSO02000131.1 GCA_002401305.2 Rhodobiaceae bacterium
CTCGTCATACTCGACGAGCCTTGTTTCGTATCTATTCCAACTAAAAGCTTAGAGGTAATTCACAAGAGACATGTCTTGCATCATGGCCGTAACACTATAGCTGGCTTCCAATGCTGTCCGCACCTCAGTGAGCATGACCGCCACTTCATACTCATCAATATTCTCAGCGTCACCAATTAGGTTTTCAGCCAACGTAATGGCGTTCCCATGTCGCGCGCTTGTGTTATCCAACCGGGCGGCTTTAAGCCCGAGTTCAGTTGCCAGGTCGGCCGGAGAAGTAGAGGCATCAAATGTCAAAGTAGTGGCCACCCGAGAGGAAAGTGCATTATAGGCCTCCTCTGCATAAGGATCAGTTTCTGAAAATATTGTTCCAGCCATAACTGCGGTAGATTTGAACATATCACGCATGGCTTCTTCGTATGCGCTTGAGCCGTAAGAAACATAGGTGCCATCATCAATCTGAACGACAGTGGTATTGTCCGCAGACGACGGATCACCCCCCGTGTACCAAAGAACCGTATTATTCTCAGTGGCTTCAACAGTGCCCGTTGCAGTCGCATAAGGCGGACCGTCAACGCGCAATGGAACATCATTCGTCGTATAGTCAAAGTAAGCATCCGCACCTTGAATGGCCGCAGCAGCGGTCAATGTCGTCCCAGCCTCTTCAGTCAACGCAGTCGTCAGCGCTGTATTGAAGTTTGCAGCAGTCGCGTCCTCATCGACACCAATAGTAAATTGGCCGTCGGCAGGCGGATCAGAATAGGTTGCCTCCAAACTGATGGTCTCTTTTGTACCGTCCGGCAAAGTAAACTCTAACTCGATAAGCTCACCACTGGTGATTTGAGGCGCCGAAAATTGGATATCATATGACGGAGGTGACGAAGCATTATCCGTGATGGTAACGGCAGCGCTATCCGTGCTAGAGCCTGAGAGCTTGAACCCATACGCACTAGGGTCGGCATCCTCAGCAAGTGTCACTGTATCAGTTGTTGTATTCACGGTCACACGACCAAGTCCACTCGTCCCCAAATTGGCTTCTTGATATTGTTCAATGTACTGCGACACACCATCCTTTGTTGTCGTGCCATTTAACATCTCATCGCTATTGGCCACCGGGGCCGTACTTGTGGCCTCTCCAGAGAACAAATAGCCCTCAAGCTCAGTATTCATCAAAGCAACAAGCTCATCAAAGTTGGCTTCCGCCATTTGCTGTTCGAGCGTGCGTCCATCCGAAAGCAATTCATACCCTGCCCCAAGTAGGTCTGACTGCAATGACCGGCCCATTGCATCTATCCGGCTGTACACATCAACCATGGTGGATACGCGGATTTGCGTGTAGGAAATATTGTCTTGGTAAGCGCTCATCTCGCTAATATCACTGCGCATGCTCAGAACCAATGAGGCGCTAGATCCCAGACCAGAAAAGGTTTCAGAAATTTTCCCAGAAGCCAATTGACGGGTCAAGTCATCCATCTTGCTGGAAAGACTGCCGATGTCTTTGATGAAATTCATTGCTTGTGCGAGAGAGGAAATTTGCATGGTCAATTACCTTCCAATAGTCATAAGCGTATCGAACATTTCTTCGACCGCACTAATGACCCGAGCATTTGCCGTATAGGCATTTTGCAAAATGATGAGATCAGACATTTCTTCGTCAATATTGACGCCAGATGACCCCATGTTTCTTTCAACTAAAGCATCAGAAATAATGGCTGATGCATCGCGCGCCGCATAAATCGCATTTGCTTGCGCGGCTTGATACGTGATGAACTCTCGGGCGAATGAATCGACCGAACCTTCATAGGGAGACGCGATCCCACCAATACCTGTATCTGTCGCATAGGTTCTGCTGGTCTCTTTCAATCGGCTATAAAGATCAAGCGGACGCGCATTGTCCCCCTCAGCCGTTGTCGACGTGTAGGATATCAACAAGGATGGGTCAGCGATCAACGCTGCATTCACAACAATACGAGCCGCATACCCTAGCTGCTGTCCGTTCCCATCCAGGCTGTCAGAAAATGCCGCACTTGTTTCGCTATCAAGAAAGAGCGCCAACCCCTTGCCCTCACCCTGCAACACATCAGGAACAACAGTTGCTGTCAGGCTATCGATGTCCGACGTCCCAGCGACACCATCGTCTGTAAAGGCGATGGTTGTGCCCCCCTGATCGGTCACCACAACTTCAGCTGGCAACGCCGCGTTCAACGCAGCAACAATATTGGTTTGAGTATCTGTAATATCAATACCGATAACGGTATCACCGGTTTGAGCTGTCGCATTATCGCTCAACGGTAAAACCGACGCATCCGTCACCGCAATAATCGTCACAGTACTTTCCACACCGCCTATGGTGTAAGTCAGCGACATCGAGTTCCCGGACGCAAGCTCGGAAATATCAAATTCAAATCCGGCCGCCCCAGACACTGTAGTGGCAGTGCCTTCAAGCTGTTCTTCAGACAATACGAGGGAGAGTTCCGCCGCCAGTTCATCAAGCTGCGTTTGTGTTTCCACCAGCACGTCATCACGCATGTCCAAATAGCCAGAAATACTACCAGAACTAAACGCTCCCGCTGCGATCAAATCGATGGTTGTTGAACCATTGGTAATCGAAATGGTTCCTACCCCCCCATTTTCATAAAGGGCGTTGGCACCAATTGAAGAATGCTCGTCGAAGCTCAACGTTGCAGCTTTTGTATCGACCAGAAGCTGCCCGGTATTTGTGAACACACTCACAGTACCGCTGCGTTGCTCCACTACATTGATATCAAAAATTGTGGCCAAAGCATCCAAGGCAATGTCGCGTTGATCTTCCAATTCAGCGGTCGATGTTGATCCATCTTGGCGTTGACCAATCATTACATTGAGGTCAGCAATCTGAGCCATCAACTGATTGGCTTCTGCCACTTCATCCGCAATTTCATGTTCCGCATCAAGTCGCATTTCCTGAACTTCATCAGAAAGCCGGTTCAATTCATCAGCAATATTTTGAGCAGCAGTTAAGACGGAGGAAGCCGCAGAGGAGGAATTGGTAAGTGTCGAGAGATCCTGTAACGCAGAGCCAAGCTTATCAATGGCTGAGGCGATTGAGAGTTCGTCTTGAGGTGCACCAAAAAGGCTTTCAATACGCTGCATATAAACGGAGGCAACGTCCAGCTTACTGGTGTTGGCCACTTCTGTGCGCATTTGTTGCTGAAGGTACGTGTCAACTTCGCGTGTCACGCCTGCAATGCGAACGCCCATGCTGGTATTTCCAGAAACGGCATTCTC
>NVSO02000132.1 GCA_002401305.2 Rhodobiaceae bacterium
ACATTGGGTTCAATGGTGCAGAAAGGATAGTTCTCTGCTTGTGCCGCAGCTGTTTTGGTCAGCGCGTTGAATAGGGTGGATTTACCTACGTTGGGTAGGCCCACAATACCGCATTTAAAGCCCATAATTTTGATCTCTTTGGTTACGCCGTGTCGCACATGGCTTTAGGAGTCGGAGGAGTCTGGTTTCGGGTCGCCCATGAGCTTTCTAAGCATGTCAGCGAGGGGACCTTCTTTGATTGTTGTGCCCACGCCTTGAGAGGGTGGGGTCTGTGTTTTCTTTGCCTTGTCTGACTTATCAGGCGACTGCTCATTGTTCGACTTTGGTTGCGTCGATTTAGGCTTTTTGAGTGCAGAGAGGTTTGGCCGTCTCTGCGGATTTGGTTTGCGTTCTGGTTTGCCGTTGATGGCAATGTGGACCTTGTTGGCAAAGGTGCTTTCCTTGCCGTCCGCCAGCAAGGCAGCTTCGTCAGATACAGCGCGTAGTAGCTCTTCCACCCACTTCTGATCAGCCTTGGCAAAGTCGCCCAGCACATGGCCGGTGACGCGTTCTTTGGCACCAGGATGGCCGATGCCTAAACGGATGCGCCAGAAGTCAGGTCCGATGTGGTTGGCCGTTGACCGGATGCCATTGTGTCCGGCAGCACCGCCGCCTTGTTTCACTTTGATTTTGGCGGCCGGTAGGTCCAGCTCATCGTAAAAAACGTACACATCTTCAGGCGCTAATTTGTAGAATCGCATGGCCTCGCCAACAGCGCGCCCGGATTCATTCATAAAGGTGGTGGGCTTGAGGATCAGGACTTTTTCTGAGCCGACCCGGCCTTCGCTGAGCATGCCTTGGAATTTTTTATGGGCGGGCCCAAAGGAATGGCGGTGGATGATTTCATCCACCGCCATAAATCCGATGTTGTGGCGGTGGCGGGCATATTTCGTTCCCGGATTGCCGAGACCTACGAAAAGTTTCATGCCTGCCTCCTTTAGACGCCTTTAGTAGGCATCGGAGTGAATGCTAATTGCTTAGCTTTCTCCGCCTTCTTCAGCTGCTGGTGTTGCTTCAGTTGCTGCTTCTTCGCCTTCTTCACCTTCTTCGCTCTCAGAAGAGGTCAAGCCAGCAGGGGCAGCAATCGTTGCGACAGTGAAGTCCCGATCAGTGATGACTGGGGAAACACCTTTACCAAGCTTGATAGAGGAGATGTGGATCGAGTCGCCGATGTCGGTGCCGGTCAGGTCGACTTCCAGGAATTCTGGAATATCTTCTGCTGGGCAATTCAATTCAACTTCGTGACGAACCACGTTCACAACACCACCGCGTTTAAGGCCTTCTGATTCTTCTTCATTGATGAAGTGAACCGGCACGTTAACCGCAACAGTTGCGCCTTTGCCAAGACGAAGGAAATCGATGTGAGTGACAAAGTCACGTACAGGATCAAGCTGTACATCACGTGGAATCACACGTTCAATTTTTCCATCAACGTCAAGGTCGATCAAGCTACTCATCATAGAACCGGTGTTGTGGAGCTTTGTAGCATCCCGGAAGGTCACGGTTACTATTTGTGGGGTTTTTTTGTCGCCATAAATGACGGCAGGCACGAGGTCTGCCCGACGCAATGCCCGAGAGGCCCCCTTGCCAGCCCGGTCGCGTTTAGATGCGCTGAGTTTATAATTCGCAGACATCATATTCTCCAATAAAACAGGGTCCTAGCATTATGCCCAGACCCAAAGACATTTGCTCTTGCTTCGCCTCCAGGGGTGTCGGCGCTTGAGCAGAGCGGGTTATAGCGCTAAAGGGCCCAAAAGACAATAGGAGGAGAGGGGGAATGCAGGGATTTGGTGGGGCGGGTTTTCCGCAGGTTTTCCCGGTTTTACGGGTGTTTTATACATGAGTGGTTCGCTCAGGTCATTACCGATACATCGCTTCTCTGCGTCATTACAGCTCCTCCCCGTCATTACCGGACTTGTTCCGGTAATCCATCTCTCGGCGGGGATAGATTGTCAGCTTTGAAGGTCCGTGCCGCAACTACGCCTCTGCTCTCCATTTTCCTCAACATATGCGGAAACATGGATTACCGGAACGAGTCCGGCAATGACGCTTTTGGGGCCGCTTGTCCTGCGGCGTTTGGTTCTCTGTCCCGTCATTACCGGGCGTGTGCAATGACGTGAGGAGAGCGGTGCCACGCAAAAGCCCCGAAAACCGTTGGGTTTCCGGGGCTTTGGATTGCAAACGAGGGGGCCTTAGTCAAACAAGGATGACACGGACCGTTCTTCTGTTGTCCGGCGCATGGCCTCACCGATCAGTGGGGCGACGGAGAGGGTGCGGATGTTGTGGGATACGCGAACAGCCTCTGTTGCTTGAATGGAATCGGTGATGACCAATTCTTTAAGCTGGGATGAGGTGATGCGGGCGACAGCGCCACCGGACAAGACGCCGTGGGTGATGTAGGCGGATACTTCGGTCGCGCCGTTTTTAAGCAAGGCTTCGGCTGCATTACACAGGGTGCCGCCGCTATCCACGATGTCATCGACCAGAATGCATGACCGGCCTTCAACGTCGCCGATGATGTTCATGACTTCAGATTCGCCAGCGCGTTCGCGGCGTTTGTCGACAATCGCCAAATCAGCATCAATGCGTTTGGCCAAGGCGCGGGCACGGACAACGCCGCCGACGTCTGGAGAAATCACTTTGACTGATTTGCCTTGGTAGCGCTCTTTGATGTCTTGAGCCAAAGCAGGCGCGCCAAATAGGTTATCGGTTGGGATGTCGAAGAAGCCTTGGATTTGGCCTGCGTGCAGGTCGAGGGTCAAGACCCGGTCGGCGCCTGCTGTGGTGATCAAATTGGCGACCAATTTGGCGGAGATGGGCGTGCGGGCCTGTGGCTTGCGGTCTTGGCGGGCATAGCCGAAGTAAGGCAGCACGGCGGTGATGCGTCTGGCTGAGGCGCGTTTGAGCGCATCAATCATGATCAGCAATTCCATCAAATGGTCATTGGCTGGGAATGAAGTTGATTGGATGACAAAGACGTCTTCCCCGCGCACATTTTCCTGAATTTCCACGAACACTTCCATGTCCGCAAAACGGCGAACAACAGACTTGGTCAATGGCAGGTTCAAATAGGCGGCAATCGATTCAGACAGCGCGCGGTTTGAATTCCCAGCAACAATCTTCATTTCGGCAAATCCCTTAAACAAATGGTCAGTGGCCGTGCTCAGGTCAAAGCGAGATTTGGCCTACGGCCTGTTTTCGCTCAGCGCGAGATATCATGACAATTTTTTATCGCCCGGCGCGCGCGTTGTAACAAGCCCTAAGCCTGTCTGTAAACCGAGAACGTCGCCAGAATTGCCGTTCAGGTGCGATTTGGTCGAATTGTGGTGTTTTTAGCCACGAAAGTGAAGGGGGCTGAGCAGTTCTTTGATGCCTTGAGCTGCTGCGCGTGCCGCTGCATGGGCCTCTGGGCCCCAATCTGTCGCAAGAATCCGCGTTTTTACGGCATTTTTTTGCGAAATGATGCCTAAAGCGGTCCCCTCCGGGTCTGTCACCTCCCAAGTGATGGAAACATGGGAGTGACCCGGTGCTAGTTCAGGCGCACTGCGAATCGTTACGGTGCCCTGCACATAGTACGCGCCACCGGTTGGGGGGATTTTTGTCAAAATGAGTGCGTTGCGTAGGGCCTTGGCCAGCACGTTGTTTCCATTGCCCGGCGTTGGCGCAACCGTCACAAGGAAGCGAGGAGGGCTGGTGTTGATTGTGCGGTTGGTCTTAATGGCGGCTGTGGCAATGGTCTCATTCAGGCCGGCATTGTCCATACCCGCAGTGCTATTAAGGCCGAGGCCGACGCGCTGCAAGCCTTTGGCGTCGTACCAGTCGGCAATCTCTTGAGCTGTATCTTTGGCTATTTCTGCCAAAACATCTTTGGGAACAAGCGCCCAAGGATCTTTTGCAAAGCCTGGAAATTGATGTTCGCGGGTCACTCTGTGTTGGCGTGTTCCCATTGCGTCGATCAGGTCGCCCACATAGATGAGAATGGCGCCCTTAGGGGTGCTGGCGGCTTGAGCCACGATCTTTAGGGCGTAGTTGGCGTTCTGCTCGGTCGGAGATTGAGAGACGATGAGCGGGATGCCGTGGCGTCCAGATTGCTCGATCAGCATGTTCTGCAACGTGCGGCCTTGCTCGATCGGCATGCTGTGGGGTTGTTCAATGGCGAGGCTGTTTTGCGCGGAGATATTGGAGGCAACTCTTTCCCCGGCGATTGAACCGCCTGAGGCTAAAGAGCCCGTTGTGAGCGTCCCGCCGCGTAAGGCAGGGGCTTCTAGTGCCATTGGAGAAAACGGGTCGGTGCAGCTCACGAGTGCAAGCGGGAGCATCAGCACGGACAGGCGCAGAAGGCTAAAGGCCTTTCTTGAGGCGGCATGAGGGGTGTTTTCGTGGCTCATTTTGCTGCGCAAGCTTGTTGTTTCGTGAATGGTCTATCGGAACACGTATTAGATGATTGGTCGCTAAACGATGTTGATTCGTTTTTTTTGATCCTATCAGGATGGGCGCAATAACCAAGTTTCCCAATGCAACCAGCAGGTTATGGCTCTATTTGGGCAAAGTTATGACCGAAATACCCCGTCCATAATCGCTTTGCGCGCGGTGAGTAGTGCGGCGATAGGAGAAAAACCGGTTTTCATCTGCGTAGGTGCAGAGGTCCATGTTCTCGACGGTGCCCACCCCGAGTTGTTCAAGCCGTTCGGCGACAAAGCCGGGCAAGTTGAATTGGAAGTGGGCTTCTTTTTCGCCGGGTTCAAACCACTTTTGGCTGGTGGGGTCTTTCGCGAGGAATTGCTCTCTAAAGTCTTGGCCCACTTCGTAATTGCTTTGGGAAATGGTCGGGCCAATGGTGGCGACAATCGAGGCACGTTTTGCGCCGCGTGACACCATCTGCGCCACAACACTTTCCAGCACGCCGCCCACAGCGCCTTTCCAGCCTGCGTGGGCCGCGCCGATGATGGCGCGCTCCCCGTCAGCCAGCAGGACGGGGGTGCAATCGGCGGTCAAAATGCCAAGGCCAATGCCGGGTTGATCTGTGACCATTGCATCAGCTTGCGGGCCTTTGCCCAGTGCCCATGGTTGATCGACGTAAACAGTATTGGGGCTGTGGATTTGGTGGACGCTGAGGAGTTTGTCGGCGCCCAGTCCTAAGTTCTGGGCTACGCGTTTGCGGTTTTCTCTCACATGCTCGGGCTTGTCGTTTGAACCGGCTCCACAATTGAGCCCGCGATAGATGCCTTCCGACGTGCCTTGGGCCCGGGTAAAAAATCCGTGCACGGCATGTTCCAGCTTGCCCAAAGCAGAACCCTCAAGGCGCATGTCGTCTTGGGGGGTGGCTGCATTTTTAGGCGGGCTATCGGACATGAGGCTCCAACGAGATTATGAGTTTGGCAGGTGCCTTAGTGGCTAAAGCCAACGGGTGTGGGCGTATTGGCACCGACGAGGGCGAGTACTTTGAACAGGCTGCCCATCTCTTTGCCATCGGTCAAGCGGCGAAGTGCGCTGGCGATGTCTGATTGTTGCTCAGGCGATGCTTTTGCGATCAATGTTTGGGCACGTGCGTCGATGCCTAGATTGCGCAGAAAGGCACCTTGTTCAATGCTGCCAAGGGCTTGCACACCGGCGCGTTGTGCGGCCGTTTTCAGGGCAAGGAAATTGACGTGAGCGGTGAGGTCTGCCGCGCCGGGGTCTTGATAAGGGTTGGCAAATTTGTGGCTGCGCAATGCTTGGAATGTGTCGCCGCCTGCCGGGCCGTCAAAGCCGTAATCAATGATCAAGGCCATGCCGCCTTGTTTGGCAAGGCGGTGGCTCAGCTCCTCAATCAGGGCAATGCCAGAGGGGCAATGTTCGGTGATGCTCCCGTCTGGGCTGGATTTCATGGAGGGGGGCAGGAGGTCTTCAGCGCCGGGAGCGAGGGGAACAAGGCAGGGTTCGAATGCGGGCGCGTCCGGTGTGCCCTTGTCGCTGAGGCGCACATAGCGTTCAAACCACGTGCCATTCAAGCGTTCAAATTGGCGAATGGGCAGGGCATCGAAGAGTTCATTGGCAATCAGGTAAAGCGGTTTGTCCGTTGGCAATTCTTCGAGGCGCTCATGCCATGTTGCTTGGGGCACGCGTTTCTTTTGTTCAGCGCGCAAGGCCGGAGAGGTTTCGATCAAGTGCATATCGGCGGCCACTTGGAAGGGCGGCAGTATATTGGTTGCCCGCCAAAGGTCTGCCATCAACGTGCCTCGGCCCGGACCTATTTCTGCCAGGGTGAATTTCGGCATGTCGGCGCGTGACCACACATCTAGGACGCACATGCCCACGAGTTCGCCAAACATTTGCGAGATCTCTGGGGCGGTGGTGAAATCACCTGCCACCCCTAAAGGGTCTTGTTTGCGGTAATACCCCAAGGTTGGGTGGTTCAGCGCCAACGACATATAATCGGCGAGGGGCAGGGGCCCTTCGGTTGTTATCAGTTGGGCTATAAAGTGCGCCAATGAGGGCGCCCCTGTGGGGGTGATCGTGTCATTCATGAGGATTTTTTAGCGGTCTTCTTTTGGTTTACTGGTTTGGCTTTGATGGCTGGCTTGTCTAACGCCCAGCGCAAAATCAGGCCGCCGATGATGACCATTGGTAGGGAAAGCACCATGCCCATGGTTATGAAGCCTGCAAGGTAACCGATGTGCTGATCGGGTTCGCGGAAGAATTCCACAATGATGCGAGCCAAACCGTAGCCCATGATGAAAACGCCGACGAGGCCGCCGGGATGGCGCAAAATATTGGTCTTGTGGCTGAGATAACGGATCACGATGAAGAGGATCACACCTTCCAACAGCGCTTCATAAATCTGACTTGGGTGCCGGGCAAACGGTCCGCCATTGGGGAAGATAATGCCCCATGGCATATTGGTGGTGCGGCCCCACAATTCTGCGTTGATGAAATTTGCAATGCGGCCAAAGAAGAGGCCGATCGGGGCAGCCCCGGCCAATAAGTCCCCAACGGACCACATGGCGAGCTTTTCTTTCTTGGAAAAGAGAATGATGGCGGCAACGACGCCCAAAAAGCCGCCGTGGAAGGACATGCCGCCATTCCACACTTGCAAGATGGTGAGCGGGTCACTGAGGTATTTGAGGGGATCGTAGAATAGGACATAGCCCAAACGACCGCCCAGTATCACGCCAAGGGCGACCCATAAAAGAATGTCGTCAACTTGGTCGCGGGTGACGGGTTGTCCGCCGGGCCACAATCTATGGGTTTCAGCCACTTGAATGATATAGCGCCAGCCGATGAGCAGGCCAACAATGTAGGACAGGGCATACCAGCGAATGGCCAGTGGTCCGATTTCTATAAGGATCGGATCAATTTGGGGGAAGGGAATGCCTATCATGGGTGTGCCTGCACTTTGGCCGACGTTGCGTGCGTCGAGCGTGTTTTGAGTTGGCGCTAGTCTCCCTGCCTAGGCGATTGTGTCAAGGTTAGTATGCGGGGCGGGGGATCTGTTGATCTTCCGTGTGACGACACGTCGCCCTGAGTACGCGGTGTTGGGGCTCGCAATTTGGATCAAAAAGAGTATGGTGCAGGTAAATATGGAGACCATCATGACGCAATATGAAAACCGCCTACTCGACGACCTCGCTAAAGTATTCACCTCAGCTGCAGGTGCTGCCCAAGGCGTGCGCTCTGAGATTGAAACCCTGTTCCATAGTCAAGCAGAGCGTTTGCTCGCTGATCTGGACTTGGTGAGCCGGGAAGAGTTTGAAGTATCTCAAGATATGGTGCGCAAAGCCCGCGAAGAGAACGAGGCGCTCAGCGCCCGGCTTGACGCGTTAGAAGCGGCTATTGCAGCGAAATAATTTGCCTCTACGTTGCCCCCGCTTGATTTGAGAGTGTTTTCTAATTCTTGGAGATTAGGGGAGGGTGATGTGATTGCAGACAATTGGGCGCTTATCGCCTTCTTCTTGGTGGTGGCGTACACATCCGGGGTTTTGCTGATTATCAGGTGGGTTGCCCCTACTTTTAAGCGCGATAGAACTTTGTTTGATAGTTTGACCGCCCCTTGGATGATGCCGATTTTTATCGTGTACCTGATCTCGATTGTCGCGATGATCATGCCATTTGGTCTGGTAGAGGGCGCAATCGCAGATAATTGGGCGCTTATTTCCTTCTTTTTGGTGGTGCTCTATACATCAGTTGTATTGCTGACGTTAAGGGTGATTGCCGCGCCATTTAAGCTCGATGTCGCCTTGTTCGGAGGTTTGACCTCACCGAGGGGTTGGCTGTTTTTTTTGGTATATTTCATCACTATAGTGGCGATGGTGATGCTGTTCATTCTGATGGATAGGGAGATACTATCCAACGCCATTCCGGTGCGGATCACCGCGGGGGTCCTATCATTTTATGTTTTCCATTTTGCCAGCAAACATTTAAAGACGGCTCCTAAAGGTGTGCAGTTCCCTGAGGGGCGTTTTGGTGACCCGTAGAAGGTGGCGGCATAAGGGCCGCGAGCGTGCCTCGATACTAGGTCTTTGATGCCCAAGGCTCCTCAGAAGCACGCAGTCGGGCCTGCCTCTTATTCTATTCACATAAATATAGCTCTATCCACAGCCACAGACTTGCGCCGACTCACAGCATCGGGCACGGTATTTGTGTCTGCTGGGAGGGCGCCTACCATATCTAGCCCGCTTCAGCCGTCGTTTGCGTTTCTTGTTGGGTCTTTTTAAATGGTGACAAACCATTCTGGCAAGCGAACACAAGCACAGGGTCGGCATGCTTCAGGGGGGCTGGGTGCGATATGAGTCTTCATACGATTGAACCAGAATATGTGGATGCAAATCCACTGGATCTGCTGGAGCAAGTGGCCGATATGCATAATTGGCCGTTTGACCGTTCTCACGAGCAGGAATTGAACCTGTCGATTAGCGGTGAATGGCGCGACTACCACATCTCCTTGAACTGGCGCGAAGATATTGGCGGATTGCACATGGCTTGTTTGCCCGATGTGCGGGTTCCCCCTGAAAAAATTCCCGCTGTGCTCAAGCTTCTGCCGTTTATCAACGAGCATTTGTGGTCCGGTCACTTCGACCTTTGGTCTGAAGATGGCACGATCATGTTTCGTGATTCACTGTTGTTAAGCGGGGGTGCGACCGCCACGCCAGAACAATGCGATCAATTGGTCAATCTGGCGATGGAAGCGTGTGAACGCTATTACCCCGCGTTTCAATACGTCATTTGGGCGGGTAAAACGCCGGAAGAGGCTGTCGCTGCTTGCATGTTCGACACGCAAGGATCTGCGTAGGGTTGAACTGCTGACATTTTTGACTAAAACCTTGTTCTCTGCCGCGCTGTTTTGTTTGATGGCGTGGTTCTCTGTTTTTGAAAGGCCCACCCCATGACTTTATCTATGTCTCGCCCCGTTGTTTTGCTCGGTGCTGGTAAAATGGGCGGCGCCATGCTGTCTGGGTGGTTGGCCAGTGGGTTGTCCGGCGATCTCGTTCATGTGCTCGATCCCATGCCGTCTGAAGCGTTGCGCGCGCAGTTGGAAACGCATGGGGGGCATCACAACACCTCTGTTGAAGTGTTGGCGAAAATCAACCCTGCGGTTGTTGTGCTGGCGGTAAAGCCGCAAATGATGGGTGATATTTTACCCCGGCTTGCACAGCTTGTTGGGCCTGAGACAGTTTTTCTTTCCATTGCGGCGGGGCTCTCCATCGCTCAGCTTGATGGCTTTCTGGGCGGCGGCGCGTGTTTGGTGCGCACTATGCCCAATACACCGGCCTCTGTGGGACGCGGTGTAACGGCGATGGTTGTCAATGACCGGGTATCAAAAGAGATGGCTACCCTGTGTGCTGATTTGCTGAAAGCGATTGGCGAGGTTGTTGTGCTGGAGGATGAAGCCCTCATTGATGCGGTGACGGCTGTATCGGGCAGCGGTCCTGCTTATGTCTTTCATATGGTGGAAGCAATGGCGGCAGCCGGTGTTGCCCTTGGATTGCCCGCTGACCTATCGATGATTTTGGCGCGCAAAACCATTGAGGGCTCGGGGGAGATGATGCATCAGCTTGATACGTCTGCCGGAGAATTGCGCCAAAATGTGACCTCTCCGGGCGGCACAACTGCTGCAGCGCTTGAGGTTCTTATGGGGCCGCATGGACTGTCGGAATTGATGGGCAAGGCGCTTACTGCTGCCCGCGACCGGTCCAAAGAGCTTGGTGCTTAGCCAAGTTTCCCTCGGTTAGAAGGTAAACGACGTACTGTCGCATAGACAGATCGTTTCAGCCTGCTAGTCTTTCAGGGTTATCTTATCTTGACGTTTTGGGACGTAGATTGGGATACGCATTCGTGAGGGCGTCAATTATTGGGATGCCGCGATTTTGGGGAATGGAATGGCTGCGCGTAAGGCTCGCAAAGATAAGATTCTCGATGTTGCTGTCGGGCTGATCGCAGAAAAGGGGTGGCTTGACCTCTCCTTGTCTGAGCTCGCGCAAGCGTCGGATGTTTCTCTTGATCAATTGTACGAAGCTTTTCGCCGTAAGAATGACATTCTATGGGCCCTTCAGACGCGGTTAGACTCTGAAGCCCTCAAAGAAATAGAGCCTGAAGATTTAGAGGGGGAGCCCGCGCGGGATCGGTTGTTTGATGTTTTGATGACCCGGTTTGAAGTGATGGCGCCTTACAAATATACGCTCGAAGTTATCTCAGAAGATTTGCTGCAAGACCCCCGTGCCTTGATGGGTTGGGCACACAATGAAATGCAAAGCCTGCGGTGGATGTTAGATGCGGCGGGCTTGAGCGCGCGCGGCTTTTCGGGTCTTGCACGTTTGCATGGCCTAGCGGCTGTCTGGGCGGAATGTTTCCACACATGGCTTAAAGATGAGCCGGGCATGCCGCAAACCATGGCGTTGTTAGATCAACGTTTGGCCAAAGGGGAAAAGTGGATGTTGCGTGGGCAAAAATATTTGCCGTTCTAACCTTTCCCCATTTTATCTGCTGACCGACCCACTCCATGACCCTCCCAGTTTCTATCTAGACGGGCAGCGTAAGTGTTGCGCGTAGGCCGCCGCTTGGGCTTTGGCTGAGGTGAATTTCACCCCCATGGCTGCGGGCAATGTCGCGGGCGATGGCGAGGCCCAGGCCGGAACCGCCTTTGTCCAAATTGCGCGCTTCGTCTAGGCGTAAGAAGGGGCGGAAGACGTCCTCGATCTTGTCAGCAGGAATGCCGTTTCCATCGTCATCAATGTGGATCGTAATAAGGTGCACATCGCGTTGTGTACTCACCGTAACCGTGTCAGCATATTTGCAGCCATTGCCGATGAGGTTGGTGAGGCAGCGTTTCATCGCGTTGCGGCGCAGGGGAATGATCAGGTCGCCCATCAAATGTAGGTTGATTTGGCTTTTCTCGCCCGAGGAGGCGTTGTGGCGCTCAGCGGCAACGCAAATTTCCTGCAGCACAAATTTCAAATCGGACGGCAGAGTGGCCTCGCCTTGGTCCCCTTTTGCAAATGCCAAATAGTCTTCCAGCATGTGCTCCATCTCCGACACATCAACGCGCAACTCTTCAATCTCGGGGCTCTCTCCTAACATGGCCAGTTGCAATTTGAACCGGGTGAGCGGGGTGCGCAAATCGTGGCTCACCCCAGCCAGCATGGTGGTGCGTTGTTCAATCTGACGCGTCAGGCGGTCGCGCATTTGTAAGAACGCAAGCGATGCGCGGCGGACTTCTGATGCACCAACAGGCTTGAAGGTCTC
This sequence comes from Rhodobiaceae bacterium, assembly GCA_002401305.2. GTDB lineage: Bacteria > Pseudomonadota > Alphaproteobacteria > Parvibaculales > Parvibaculaceae > NORP139. The sequence continues at coordinate 11,758 of NVSO02000132.1, forward strand.
TACCTCTCGGCCC
>NVSO02000133.1 GCA_002401305.2 Rhodobiaceae bacterium
TGACAGCATCGGTATGCTGTGGGTGATTTTTTCGAGTTTTTCTTGTGGCACATAACCCACTAAGTCAGACATTCAAGAAGGCGATGTTTTGTTGGGCTTGGCCTCTAGTGGCATTCATTCCAATGGCTATTCGCTTGTACGCCGATTGGTGGACGACAATAACCTCTCCTATAGCGATGCGAGCCCTATCAATGACGGGGAGACACTGGGCGAAACACTTTTGACGCCAACCCGCATCTATGTGAAATCCCTTCTCAAAGCCATTCGCGGCAGCGGTGCTGTGAAAGCCATGGCGCATATTACGGGTGGCGGCTTTGACGAGAACATTCCGCGTGTCTTACCCGACACGCTTGCAGCCCATATTGACGGCAACTCCTGGGCCCTTCCAGCCGTTTTCCAATGGTTGCGGAAACTGGGCGGCATTGAGCTTTCAGAAATGAGCCGGACCTTCAACTGCGGCGTCGGCATGGTTGTTGTGGTTGAGGCGGGCAAAGCCGCACAGGTTACCGAAATTCTGCAAAGCGAAGGCGAGACTGTTTATCAGTTGGGAACGCTTAAAGCCCGCGGTGAAGGACCTGCTGTTTGTATGCTCGGTGAGCTGGGATCAGGCGCATGAAGGTTGGTGTCCTCATTTCCGGGCGCGGCAGTAATCTGCAAGCCCTCATAGATGCTTGCGCGGATGCTGACTTCCCTGCTGAGATTGTGACTGTGATTTCAAACAAGCCGGGTGCTGGCGGTTTGGAGTTGGCCGAAGCTGCGGGCATTCCCCATCAGGTCATCAATCACAAAAAGTTTGAAGACCGCGAGAGCTTTGACGGGGCCTTGGATGAGGCTTTGCGTGGCGCCGGGGTGGAGCTTATTTGCTCTGCAGGCTTTATGCGTATTCTGACAGACGGGTTTGTGGAGAAATGGCGCAATAAGCAGCTCAACATCCACCCTTCTCTCCTGCCTTCCTTTAAGGGGCTGCATGTACACGAGCGCTCTATTGAAGCTGGTGTGCGTATCAGCGGCTGTACGGTGCATTTTGTACGTGCTGAGATGGATGACGGGCCTATCGTTGCCCAAGCCGCTGTACCTGTGCACGGCGATGATACGGCGAGTACACTCGCGGCCCGCATTCTGGTGGCAGAACACAAAATCTATCCACTGGCTTTGAAACTTGTGGCAGAAGGCAAAGCGCGCGTTGTCGGCGAGAAAGTCATTTTCTCCGGACTAGACGAAGGTGATGATGTGCCTATCTTGAGCCACCCTCGGTGATAGTTACCCCTTTAGGGATGCTAAAAGAAAAGCCCCCCGGCGCATGACGCACCGGAGGGCTTTTCTTTTACAAGGTCGGTAGGCTTAGCCTACGAGCTCTGCATCAGAGAAGAAGAATTTGATTTCTTCTGCAGCTGTTTCAGGCGCGTCTGAACCGTGCACTGAGTTTGCTTCGATGCTTTCAGCGAAATCTTTACGGATTGTGCCGGCATCAGCGTCTTTAGGGTTTGTAGCGCCCATGATTTCGCGGTTTTTCAATACAGCGCCTTCGCCTTCAAGAACTTGAACCACAACTGGGCCAGAAATCATGAAGTCGACCAATTCACCAAAGAATGGACGCTCTTTATGTACTGAGTAGAAGCCTTCAGCTTGCTCGCGAGACATTTGGATGCGCTTGGAAGCCACAATCCGCAGGCCGTTAGATTCGAAACGATCAACGATTTTGCCGGTCAAGTTGCGGCGTGTTGCGTCGGGTTTAATGATAGAAAAGGTGCGTTCGAGAGCCATTTGGTCTGTTTCCATTCGGTTGCACATCAAAGAAAAGCGAGCACCGCCCGCCACAATTGCGCGGGTTATAGCCGGAGAGGCTGGCCGGAGCAACCATTCGTGTGCTAGAGAGCGGCTCAAGAAGGAAATCTCATGTTACATATTAATGATCTCACCTACCGAATTGATGGCCGGGCGCTGTTCGACAAAGCGACCGCCGCTATCCCAAAGGGCCACAAAGTGGGGCTTATTGGGCGTAATGGGGCTGGCAAGTCCACCCTTTTACGGCTGATCTCTGGGGATATCTCCCCAGAATCAGGCTCTGTCACGCTGCCGAAAAAAGCCACGATGGGCCAAGTTGCCCAAGAAGCGCCCGGCACTCAGACCAGCCTAATCGACTTCGTGCTCGAAGCGCATGAAGAGCGTCACGCGTTAACGATGGAAGCCGAGACTGCGACCGATCCGCACAGGATCGCCGAAATTCAAACCCGCTTGGCAGACATGGGCGCGCACAGCATGCCCGCGAAAGCGGCGGCCATTTTGGCTGGCCTTGGTTTTCCCGAAGAAAACCAAGCGCGGCCCTGCTCCGACTATTCTGGTGGGTGGCGTATGCGGGTTGCGCTTGCAGCCATGCTGTTTTCCGAGCCGGACATTTTGCTCCTCGATGAGCCGACCAACTATCTTGACCTCGAAGGTGCCATTTGGCTGGAGAGCTTTTTACGCTCCTACCCCTACACAGTCATCATTGTAAGCCACGACAGGGACCTGCTGAACCGCTCGGTAACGGGCATCCTTCACTTGGACCAATTGAAACTGACTTACTACTCAGGCGGCTTTGAACGATTTGAGCGCCAACGGCGTGAAAACCTGATGCAGCAAATGTCTCAGCGCAAAAAACAAGAAGACGCACGCCGCCACATGGAAGCCTTTGTGGAACGCTTTAAGGCCAAAGCGAGTAAAGCCAAGCAAGCCCAATCGCGCGTGAAGGCTTTGGAGAAAATGGCACCGCCTATATCTATTGTGGAAGAACGCATTGCACCGTTCCATTTCCCCTTTGCCGAACGTGCCCTTGCCTCTCCGATCATTCGCATGGAGAAGGCCAGCGTCTCCTATGAAGAGGGCAAACCGATCTTGCGTAACCTGGACCTCCGGATTGACCAAGATGACCGGATTGCACTTTTGGGAGCGAACGGGAACGGTAAGTCGACCTTTGCCAAATTGATCGCGGATCGACTGCAAACATCTGATGGGAATCTCTTCAAACATAAGAAGCTCAATGTTGCTTATATTGCGCAGCATAACTTGGATGAGTTGAACGCAGACCACACGCCTTATGAAGCCTTCCGTGAACTCATGCCCGATGCAACCATTGCCCAAGTGCGCGCCAAGGCGGGCTTCTATGGGTTTGGGGCAGACAAAGCTGATACGAAAATTCTAAAGCTCTCGGGTGGGGAAAAAGCCCGCCTGCTCTTTGCAATTGCGACCTATACCAAGCCTCACGTCCTTATCCTCGATGAGCCGACCAACCATTTGGACATGGAAGCTCGGGACGCTTTGATGCTTGCCGTCAATGACTTTGAAGGCGCTGTTATTCTCATCAGCCACGACCGGCATTTGATCGAAGCTTGCGCAGAACGCCTTTGGCTTGTGGCTGATGGATCAGTTACCCCGTGGGAAGATGATCTGGATGCCTATACTAGGTGGCTGCTTGATCCAGCCCGCAAACGCGGACCGATGAGCGAGAGCAAAAAAGCAAAAGCTGAGGGCGGTGACAGCGACAAGAAGGTTGCCCGACAAGCCGCTGCTGACCGTCGTAAGGCCCGTGCACCGCTGAAGAAAAAAGCTGATGAAGCAGGCCTTGAGGTCGATCGCATCGCGATTGAGGTCGCTAAGTTTGATCGCCGCCTAGCTAATCCCAAACTGTTTCAACAAGAACCAGAGAAAGCCAAGCGCTTCGCTCGGGGTCGTGCCAATGCTCAAAAAGCTTTGGATAAAGCCGAAGAAAAATGGATGCAGCTCTTGGAAGCCTTCGAAGACAGCAAAAAAACACTGTAACAGAATTGACAAAACTCATATTTCACCAATTATGTTGTGATCAGATTTGGTCCACAGCTAATTGGTGAATTTATGCGATATATTCGACGTGGTAATGTTGCTCCAGTCCTCGCAGCCCTCCTTATACTCTTCACCCTGTCCCATCCACGCGATGCGCATGCAGCCATTGACCGGGATCCCTACGGGTTGGAGAAAGCTGACAAAATAGCACCTGGCTGGATGGAAGCCAGAATGAAGACCTATTTGGCAGACCTCTGGTTCGAACGGGGGGAGCAGTATTCCAACGGGACAATCGTCAAACAAAACCATGAGGCGGCCTTCAAATGGTATGAAAAGGCGGCCCACTTGGATCATCCTGAAGCTCTGTTTGATTTGGGAATTGCCTATCACTGTGGGCAAGGTGTTGAAGCAAACATCCATTTAGCTGCCACGTGGTTCCAAAGCGCGGCCGACTTAGGTCATGTCAGAGCTCACCATTCATTGGGACACCTATACAGCGATACAAATGATGATGGGCTTGCTCAAGATGTCGACAAAGCGCATGAGCTATGGCGCAGAGCTGGAGAGATTGGTCGCCCATCCCTTGGCTTGGAAAACCATTTAGAAAACCCTCACAACGTTCAATGCGAATAGCTCCCTTACTAACAAACTGTTAGCCTGCTTTTTCCCAACGCCCCGTCTCAGCTTGTTTCCAATAGGTGACGGCATGACCCGCCCCTTGTAGGGTCTTCCAGTGCCCACGTGCGGCGGCAACGGCGGCGTCGTCCAAACCGTCAAACATAAGCACACACCGTTCGTAAGCGGAAATATCTCCGGGAACGCTTCCGTCGACTAAGAAGATGACTTGAGCACCGTTTGGGTTCTCTTCTTTATCCGTCAAATAGATAGGTTGCTTAGCGGGATCGCCATCTGCGCTGGTTCCGTGGGGGAGAAAACTTCCGTCTTTATAAGTCCACAACTCATCAGTCAGCGCTTCACAGCGCTCTTTTGTGCTGGTTTGGACCACAGCCTTCCAGCCACGCTCAAGCGAGCGCTCGAGAAGACCCGGCAAGGTCCCCTCGAGTGTTGCGCGTGTTAGGTGATAGAATAGCACCTCAGCCATAGTGGCTTAACCCTCGTAGTGTGCTTCAACCAAGCGGTTGAGAAGACGGACGCCGTAACCCGAGCCCCAGCTCACGTTGATGTCAGATTTAGGGGAGTTCATTGCTGTACCGGCAATGTCCAAGTGCGCCCATGGGGTGTCGTTGACATAGCGCTGCAAAAATTGCGCTGCGGTGATGGAGCCGCCATAGCGGGAGCCCACATTTTTCATATCAGCAAACCGGCTGTCGACCATTTTGTCGAATTTGTCGGTCATTGGCATGCGCCACACTTTTTCATCTGTTTCCAAGCCGGCTTCCGTTAAGCGCTCGCTCAACTTGTCGTCATTGGAAAAGAGGCCTGCATATTCTTGGCCCAAAGCAACCATGATGGCACCGGTCAAGGTGGCCAGATCAATCATGAACTTTGGCTTGAAGCGGTCTTGTGTATACCAAAGCGCATCTGCCAAAACCAAACGGCCTTCAGCATCTGTGTTGATTACTTCAATGGTTTGGCCCGACATAGACGTCACAATGTCACCGGGACGTTGGGCATTTGCATCCGGCATGTTTTCAACCAAACCGACAACGCCGACCACATTGGCTTTTGCTTTCCGTGCCGCAAGCGCATGCATGAGGCCGGACACACAAGCTGCGCCGCCCATGTCGCCTTTCATATCTTCCATGCCGCCACCCGGCTTCAAGGAAATGCCGCCTGTGTCGAAGCACACGCCTTTGCCGACGAAGGCGATAGGTTGATCGGCTTTCTTACCGCCGTTCCAATGCATCACCACCATCAAGCTATCGCGGACCGACCCTTGGCCGACGCCGAGCAACGCGCCCATACCAAGGCGCGCCATTTGCTTTTCTGTCAGCACTTCAACTTTGACGCCGAGGTCTGTGAGTTTTTTCAACCGATCTGCAAATTCAGCCGGGAACAAAATGTTGGCCGGTTCGTTGACCAGCTCACGGGCAAACAAAACACCATCACCCACTTTACCCAAGGGGCCGAAGAGGCGACGTGCTTTTGTCGTGACTGATGAGCGGACAACGAGACTTGTGAGTTCTTTTTCGTCTGGCTTTGTTTTGGTTTTGTATTTGGTGAAGGAGTAGCCGCGCAATTTTGCGCCCAACCCAATGTGAGCGGCCGCTTCTTCGACGCTTACGCTCAGGCCTTTAATGTCACCGACCACAACGGACGCTTTGGGGCCATTTTTCGCCAAACGTGCTGCAACCTTGCCGCCCAGTTTTTCCAATTTATCCGTATCAAGGTTTGCGCCTTTGCCCGCACCCATCAAAATAATACGAGTGAGCGTTGTGCCCTTTGGTGCCAACACATCGACCGTGGTGCCAAGCTTGCCACTGAAACCCACTGCCTTGGCAGCGCGTTTCAGCGCGCCTTCTGTTTTGGCATCCAAGTCAGCTGCAACGCCGGACAGTGTTTTGCCTTCACCTGTGAGGACAAGTAGTGCCTCGCCTTTTGGTGTGGCCATGTCTGCAAAGGAAATTTTTATCATTTGTATTGCCTCATCGTGGCCCTGTTGGCCTGTTGCTTTTCATTGGGTGCCACATTGGGATGTGGCGACTTATGGATAGGGCTGCACGCGTGCTGGGTGGCTTTTGGTTTTCCCACCCGACAGTTTGCGTTCAGATACCATTTTGAATTTGCAAGACACCGCCGCGGGCCTGCCATCAAAATGGTTCAACAATTGATTCGTGCGTTCGTACTTTATCTTTCTACGCTAAATTGTTTTATCCATTCGTTTTCTTGGTAAAAATATCCTATCTTAAATGGGGGCTTGGGGAAGCCTTTTGGACACTTATGTCCTCGTTTTAATTCAATACCTCCTGTGCGCCGTTTCAAAATCGCGCAGAGGGTCCTGTCCGATGATCGCTTAGCAGCGACGACCTTGGTGCATTGATCGATGTTTTCTGCCTTGAGCCGATATCTTGTTAGACTGACTTTCACACCTTTTGCTATTGCGACGGTTGTGTTGACCGGCATCATTTGGCTCACGCAAGCTTTGCAGCTACTTGATGTCGTGATCGCGCAGGGACAGGGTTCTGGCACATTCTTCCTTCTCACTCTTCTGGTGCTGCCAACTGTTTTAGCGATCGTCCTGCCTATTGCCTTGTTTTTTGGCGTCCTGTTTGCGCTGCATAAGGCCTATACGGACAGCGAATTGGTTGTGATGTTTGCGGCAGGTGTGAGCCGCTGGGGCATTGCTCTGCCGATTTTGGGATTTTCAAGTTTGATCTCTGTCGTGATCTTTCTGCTCAACCTCTACATCATGCCCGCCGCCCACAGAGAGCTGAAGACCCGAATTTATGATATTCGTGCCGACATTGCCTCGTCCATGATCCGTGAGGGCTCTTTCACCAACCCGATCAGCGGCTTGACCGTTTATGTTCGAGAGCGGTCCGGGAACGGTGTCATCGAAGGTATTTTGGTGCATGACAATCGCAATCCAGATGAACCAATTACCTATATGGCTGATACAGGCCAGTTGATCCGCTCTGCTGCGGGACCGCGATTGGTGATGTTCAATGGTACTGTTCAACGTGTCTCCCACAACCGAACCAATGATCCGGATGCGGTTACACCTACCAAAACCTCCATTACCGTGCTTCATTTTGCGACCTACACCTACGATTTGTCGGCCTTAGCGCCGAATCGTAACAAGGGCTACCTCGAAGCGCGGGAGAGATATCTGTGGGAACTCTTCGAATATGACCCAACAGATGCTTATTCAGAGCGCAATCGAGGGAAACTGCTCGCGGAACTCCATGATCGCTTGGTCTCGAACTTATTCCCGCTGATGCTTGCCAGCATCGCCATTGCGTCTCTTATTTCTGCAGAGTTCAATAGACGTGGCTATGCCTCACGGCTTGTGATTGCCATCGTCTTTGCCCTACTGGCCCGTTTATTAGCGCTTGGATTGTTCAATATGGCCGACAGCAGCAAAGTGGCCGTTGTCGCCTATTATCTGCTGCCCATTGGGGTAATCGGTATGGCACTTGCCAGCATTGCTGGAGTGCCCTTTGATAAATGGGTTCTCAAAGCCTGGTACTCTGTTGTCGATCGCGTTCGCCCCCCCACGACACCTTCTTCAGGCACGCCTTCTTCTGGCACTCCCCCGGCGTCAGGAGATACAGCATGAACTTTAGCTGGACCCTTTCTCGATATTTTGGCTCGCAATTCCTAAAAATGACCCTTGGGGCTTTTGCGGTTTGCATGGTGGTCATCTTTTTAGCGGATTTCGTGGAGTTATTACGGCGCACGTCCGACAAGGAGGGCATTAGTTTTTTCGATGTTATGACCATGACGTCGCTGCGCATGCCTAGTTTAGGGGCTGAGGTTTTGCCCTTTGCGGTGCTCATTGGGGCGATGGCGGCTCTGCTTCGGCTCAATCGCTCGAGTGAACTTGTTATCGCCCGCGCGGCAGGCGTGTCTGCATGGCAGTTTTTGGCCCCGCTATTGGTGTTGGCGTTTGTAATCGGCACATTTGTCACCACGGTTTACAACCCAATTGCCGCGCGCATGATTTCCCGATTTGAGGTTATGGAAGCTAAGCACATCAAAGGCCGCGCCAGCATTCTTTCCCTCAGTCAATCGGGCCTTTGGCTGGGTGAGGCCAATAAGGAAGGCCGGAAAGTCGTGCACGCACTGCGCGGGAGTCAAACGGAGCTGGGGATTACTCTGCAAGACGTCATTGTTTTTCAATACGGTCCTAAAGAAGAGTTTTTGGGCCGAATCGATGCGGAAAAAGCGTCCCTCGAGAACGGATATTGGCTTTTGACAAACGCCTGGATCACTGGAATTGAACCGCCCACGTTGTTTGAGAAAGAATATCGTCTAAAAACCACTCTGCAGCCATCACAGGTGCAAGAGAGCTTTGCCAGCCCGAAAACCATCTCTTTTTGGGACCTCCCTCGGTTTATTGAAACCGCAGAAAAATCCGGATTTTCGGCAATTCGACATCGGATTTATTGGCATTCCCTAATTTCGAATCCTGTTCTTTTTGCCACAATGGTGTTGATTGCAGCCGCTTTCACCATGCGCGCGTCTCGCATGGGCGGGCTTAATCGACTTATCATCGGAGCCGTCATCGCTGGCTTTTTGTTCTTCTTCCTTACAAAACTTTCCTTAGCGCTCGGAAACAGCGGCAGCGTGCCTCCCTTCCTTGCAGCCTGGGCACCCGCGGGGGTTGCGCTCCTCCTCGGGCTGTCAGCCCTGTTTTATCTGGAAGACGGCTAGGTTAATTTCGAGATTACTAGGTTTTACCTAGAAAATGCGGCTCAAACTCTCTAGAAGTGTAGGTTAATGAGGGTAAGACGGAGAATGGCTGGGGGTATGGTGTTTTCTGAAAACGGCTATTGGGGTAATGGGACATTGACGTCAAATCGTGAAAAACAGTGGTCAAAACGCACCCAAATCATGGGAAGTGTTGCGCAGGCCTGCTTTTCACTGATGGCGGCGCCCCTTTCGAGCGGCATTCTACTGGGGAGCGCGCTCGTATTCGGCCTTACGTTTAGCGATGCCGCGCTGCATTCAGCCGCATCTGCTGAGCCCCTCCCGACCGTGCAAGCTGTCTCAAAAGACGACGAAGTTTTGATGCAGGCTGACGAGCTCGTTTACAATCAAGACACGCAGATCGTCACGGCTGAGGGCAATGTAGAAATCGTCTATGGCCCCCGCATTTTGATGGCTGACCGCGTTACTTACAATCAAACCACGGGCGCAGTGAGCGCCCAAGGCAATGTGACCCTGATGGAACCGTCGGGCGATGTGATTTTTGCTGACAATGTCGAGCTTACCGATGAGATGAGAAATGGGATTGTGGAATCCATCTCGATTCTGCTCGCTGACAAATCTCGCCTTGCTGGTAGTAAAGCTGAACGCAAAAATGGGAATGTGACGACCTTGCACAAAGGCGTTTTCAGCCCCTGCGAAGTGTGTAAAGAGGATCCAACGCGCGCGCCTTCCTGGCAGGTAAAAGCCTATAAGGTGGTGCACAACAATGAAGAGCATCGGATTTCTTACGAGGACGCTATCTTTGAAGTTTTGGGTGTCCCGGTCATGTACCTGCCCTTCTTCTCCCACCCAGATCCAACCGTTGACCGCCAATCTGGCTTTCTGACGCCGTCCTTCAAGATCTCGGACGAGCTGGGCACGCAGTTTCAAATTCCTTACTATTGGGCTATTCAGCCCAATATGGATGCGACCCTTACGCCGCGTTACACGCGCGTTCAGGGGATGATGTACCAAGGTCAATTCCGCCATCGGTTGAATGAAGGCAATTATTCTTTCGACATCGCAACAAATTTCCCTAAAAATCCACAAAAAGATGTTGGCACGCCCGCAGATACTAATTTTCGCGGCTCCCTCTTCAGCCATGCCGCTTTCAAGTCAGAGTCTGATTGGTCTTGGGGTTGGAATGTGGAGCTGGCGTCAGACGACACGTTTTTGCGCCGCTTTAGCATTTCCAATGAAACAAACCTGACGTCCACGGCCTATATCGAAAAAGCGTTTGGCCAAGACTTCCTGCGGGCTGAAGGGTTCTTCTTCCAGGGATTGCTGACAACAGATGATGACGACACGACCCCATTTGTTGCCCCCCTGATCAACTACCACCATGTCTTTGACGATAAAATCCTTGGGGGCAGCGCCACCCTTGATACCAATGTCATGGTGTTGCGCCGCACGGAGGGGGCCAATTCCACCCGCTTCTCAAATACATTTGGTTGGGAATTACCGACGACCACAGATTCGGGCGAGCTTTATACGTTCTTTGCTAGTTTACGGGGCGACCTCTATCACACCGATGATGTAACCCTTGACGATGGCAGCACGAGTGACGGCAACTACATTGCCCGTGCGCTCCCTGCTCTGGGCGTTGAATGGCGCTGGCCATTGGTGCAAAGCACTGGTAGTTCACGCCAAATCATCGAACCGATTGTTCAGCTGATTTACTCCCCGTACGGAGGCAATCCAGATGAAATCCCGGATGAAGATTCATCTGCGTTTGACTTCGACGATTCCAACCTCTTCGATCGCAACCGATTTGCCGGCCTTGATCAATGGGAAGGCGGACCGCGGGCCAACATTGGCGTGCAAGCGTCCACCTACAGTGCAAATGGTGGATTTGCGAGCTTCATGATCGGTCAAACTCTGCGCTTAAGAGAAAACTCTGCCTTTAGCCAAGAGACTGGCTTACGCGATCAGCAGTCTGATTATGTTGGTGCAACTGTTTGGCGTCCGAACAACAATTTTGAAATTTCACACCGCTTCCGGATTGATCACGATACGTGGGAAATTCACCGTAATGAGGTCTATCTCAACGGCAAGTACGGCCCCGTAAGTGGCTCTCTCAGCTATGGCCAATTTGGTGAAACCTTTTCTTCGGACCTTCAGGACCGGGAAGAAATTTATGCATCAGCTAAATACCAATTCACTGACTTCTGGTCACTCAGCGGGTCCAGCCGACGGGACTTGGTGAAAAGTCTCTCAATCGAAAACAAGATTGGTATCGATTACCTTGATGAATGCATCGGCTTTGGCCTTTCCTATGAGGAAAGCAACTACATAGACCGAGATATTCAACCCGAACAATCCATTATATTCCGAATTTCCTTGAAGCATTTGGGTGGTACGTCGTTCTCTCAAGATGTAACTGAAAGCACAGCGTATTAATTGTCCGTAATAACCGCTCCAATCTATGTGGAAATGTTGAAACGCATTCTTAATTGAGTATGCTGACCCAATAGAAGTAATTGCCCCGCCCGTTAGTCTTCCCTTCTTCTCAACTGTTTAGGGCGGTAGCGTGCAACCAATTTATTGCCTCCGTAAACGCTTCAGAACTGAGGCTGAGATTTCATGACTAGGTGCAGAATGACACTCTTCAGACGATTGCTAGACCTTGCTTCTCTTCGCTCCAGATTTTCTTTCGCAGCATTAGCTTTAAGCGGATTCGCTTTGACGCTGGTACCCGGCGCGCACCTTATTGCACCGGCACAAGCCGCCGAAGTTCAGGGCATTGCTGCAATTGTCAATGATCAGGTTATTTCTGAATATGACCTTGACCAGCGCATGCGTTTGCTTGTCGCATCTGGCAGCATTCGGCCTAAAAAAGAGAATGTTGCCCGGTTAAAACAGCAAGTGCTTCGCAGCTTGGTCGACGAAAAACTACAGAGCCAAGAATTAGAGCGCCTGGAGCTGAAGGTTGATCAAAAGGAAATTGATTCTGCCCTTGAGCAAATTGCGTCCCGGACCGGCCGCAAACCTGATGAAATCATCGAACTTTTGGCAAAGTCAGGCGTCACGAAAGAATCCTTCATTGGCCAGATCACAGCCAACTTAGCTTGGCAAAAGGTGACCGCCCGTCTTTTTGCCCCTCAAGTGACTGTTAGCGCGGACGAAGTGGATGAAATCCTCAATCGTTTGGCCGCTGATGCAGATCAAAAGCAATACCAATTGTCAGAACTTGTGCTTTCCTTCGACAATGCCGCGCAAGAACGCGAGATGATGGCTGGGGCACAGCGCTTGGTTCAACAATTGCGCCAAGGTGCTCCGTTCCAAGCGGTCGCCTCTCAGTTCTCCCAGTCAGCCTCTGCCGCACGTGGTGGCGACATTGGATGGGTCGCTGAAACCCAATTACCCGAGAACGCAGTTGATGCGATCCGTGCGACCCCCTTAGGCGGTGTCACTGACCCTATTCGCGCCACGAACAGTATCTTTGTTTATAATGTACGGGCAGCGCAACAAGGCACCGGCCCGAATGCAATGAAAAACCAGTTCATTCTGCTGCGCGTTCTCTTTCCGGTTCCCAAAAACGCTTCAAATGCGCAGTACAACACAGCCGACGCTAAGGCGAAAAAAGTTAAAGCCCAATTCAAAACCTGCAAACAATTAGCCGACATTGCGCCTAAATTTGGGGGCAAAGTAGACGCGCCACAAACCGCGCTCGCTAGCCAATTGCGCGACCCACTGCGCAGTCAATTGCAGGCTTCAGAAGCCGGTACTGTGCTTGGTCCAATGCGTTCTAAAGCAGGCGCGGAGCTCTTTGCTATTTGCGACCGTAAAGATGACCAAGGCACAAACATCACTCGAGAGAGCATTGAAAACAGCTTGTTCTCTCAGAAGACCTCAATGGTTTCTCGTCGTCACCTGCGTGACTTACGCCGCGATGCTATTGTGGATTCCAAGAAGTAGGTCATAGATGAGCCAAGCTGCTTCACCTGCCCGCCCCCTAGCGCCTGAGGCGCTGGTGGTCACCATGGGTGACCCAGCAGGTATTGGCGGTGAGATTGCGCTCAAAGCGTGGCTGGCGCGCGGCGCTGGTCTGCCTGCATTCTTCCTTCTCGACAGTCCAGCTCGGCTCAAAGCCGTGGCTAGCCAGTTGCAGCTCGACGTGCCCATTTGCCCCATATCTAAACCCGAGGACGCCAAAGCAGTCTTTCAAAAAGGCCTGCCCGTTCTTGCACTGCGCGAGACGGATGCGCTCCCCGGCGTGGAACTGGGAACACCCAATCCTGCTTGGAGCAAAGCCGTCATCGCCTCTATTACACAGGCGGTTGAGCTGGTGCAAAAAGGGGAATGCAGCGGGTTGGTCACCAACCCTATTCACAAGGCCTCTCTCTATGAGGCAGGGTTTAAGCATCCAGGACATACAGAGTTTCTAGCTGAATTGACCGGCGGCTCGCCTGTTATGATGCTGTCCGCACCTGGGTTGAAGGTCATTCCCATTACTATTCACACTGCCTTGAAGAATGTTACCTCAGAGCTCACCTCGACAAAAATAGAGACTTGTGGACGTATTCTGGCCCAAAGCCTTACCCAAGACTTTGGGATCGCACAGCCCCGCATCGCTGTTGCCGCCCTCAATCCCCACGCAGGAGAGAACGGCGCGATGGGGGACGAAGAAGGTCTTATTATTCAACCCGCCGTGGATAAGTTACGCGCGGAGGGGATTGATATTTTTGACCCTGCCCCCGCTGATACTCTGTTCCACCAACGTGCACGCGCACGCTATGATGCTGTTTTGTGCATGTATCATGATCAAGCGCTGATCCCGTTGAAAACAATTGATTTTGACCGAGGGGTCAATACAACCCTTGGCTTGCCAATCGTGCGCACCTCGCCCGATCACGGCACAGCTTTTGACATAGCAGCCCAAGGTGTCGCCAACGCAGAGAGCTTTATTGCGGCCCTCCACGGCGCGGCAACGATGGTAGCCCATAGAATTGAAAGCCGTACGCGCGGCTTGACGGAGAACAATAATGAGTGACGGCCTTCCCCCTTTACGCGATGTCATCGACACCCATGGCTTGCGTGCTAAAAAATCTTTGGGTCAGAACTTTCTACTCGACCTAAACCTGACCAGTCGCATTGCGCGCACCGCGGGAAGTTTTACCGGGTTTGATATTATCGAAGTGGGTCCGGGACCTGGAGGGCTTACGCGCGCGCTTTTGACGGAAGGTGCAGAACGCGTCATTGCGATTGAACGCGACCCTCGTTGCCTTGCGGCTTTGGCAGAGATTCAAGCGGCTTATCCAGGACGTTTGGAGATTATCGAAGGAGACGCACTGGAGGTTGATTTGGAAAAACTATCCGATCGACCCAAAAAAATCGTCGCCAACTTGCCCTATAATGTCGCCACACCGCTCCTTGTCGGCTGGTTAGAGAGTGAACCTTGGCCGCCGTTCTTCAAAAACCTCTCGCTCATGTTCCAAAAAGAAGTGGCTGACCGAATTACCGCACAACCAGGCAGCAAGGCCTATGGCCGTTTGTCCATTTTGGCGCAGTGGCGCTGTGAGGCTGAGCTCATGTTTGATGTAGATCGGCTTAATTTTACGCCCCCTCCCAAAGTCACCTCTTCTATTGTCCGGCTTACCCCCCGCCCTGAACCACTTGCCCCCGCTGATGCAGGCATGCTGAACCGTGTTGTACGCGCTGCCTTTGGGCAGAGACGCAAAATGGTCAGAGCTAGCCTTAAACCCTTGGGACGTGACCCGTTACCGCTGCTTGAAGAAGCTGGCATTATCCAAACAGCTCGGGCCGAAACCCTCTCAGTTGAGCAGTTCTGCGCCTTAGCGCGCGCCTATAGCGCTGCTGAATAAATTTGTCTGATGTCGCATTGTCCCGGCCGAGCAGTCGTGGCAAACTGAGCGCATCGGGTCAAAGCTCCTACCACTGCCGGAGCATTTACTGGCAGCAAGTGTAGGCGCTCTGGCCTTTATTACAGGGCGGAGTGGTGTACATTCACCTCTCACAATAGATATCCCTCAAATACGCCGCAGACGCGTATAGGTAGCTATGAAAAAAATAACCGGCTCAGGAGGCCGCCAGCTATGAAATCACAGTCCATCGTTGAATATGGTGAAGCTCTTCAGGAAACAGATTCTGAAACCCCGGCACCACAAGGCACCCAAGTATTGATCAAAGTCACTCACTGCGGTGTGTGCCACTCTGATGTGCATTTGCACGACGGGTATTTCTCAATGGGCGGCGACAATAAGCTCGACGTTCGCGGCGGCCGCAAGCTTCCTTTCACACTCGGCCATGAGATTGAAGGCGAAGTGATTGGCGTTGGGCCAGATGCTGAAGGCGTCAAAGTTGGCGACCAGCGCGTTATCTATCCATGGATTGGTTGCGGTGACTGCCCTACATGTAACCGCGATGAAGAGCAGCTGTGCAATAAGCCTCAGCAAATTGGCATTCAAGTAAATGGTGGGTATTCCACACATGTTATGGTTCCCCACTCCCGTTACGTGCTGGACTATGAAGGCGTGCCAAAAGGTTTGGCTGCGACTTACATGTGTTCAGGGTTGACTGCCTATAGCTCCATGAAAAAATTGGGCGCTATCAGCGACCAAGAGCGCGTCATGGTTGTTGGTCTTGGCGGCGTTGGCATGATGGGCCTGCAATTTGCCAAAGCTATGTTTGGACAAGCGCCTTTAGGAGCTGATGTTAATCCAGCAACGCTGGAAGCTGGCCTTAAAGCCGGTGCTCATCAGACCTACAACCCAACGCAAGACGGCATTGTTAAGCAGATCCTTAAAGACACAAATGGCGGCGTACCTGCGGCTGTTGACTTTGTTGGCTCTGAAGCTTCTCTCGCGTTTGCTTCATCGATTGTTCGTAAGGGCGGTAAAGTCATCGTTGTTGGCTTGTTTGGCGGCGCGTTGCATATGCCAATCCCACTCTTCCCAATGCGTGCCATTTCAATTGGTGGTGCTTATGTGGGCTCATTGGGCGAAACACACGAAATGATGGCTTTGGTAAAAGCTGGAAAAATCGACCCTATTCCGGTTGAAGAACGCTCTTTAGACCAAGCGACCAAATCGTTGCAAGACTTGCGCGATGGCAACATTGTTGGACGTGTCGTTCTTAAGCCTTGAGCAAAGACTTAGATCAAAATTAGGGGAGCCCTTGGGCTCCCCTTTTTATTTCGGCTTATGGTGTGATCAATCGATAGGCGACGACGTCAGAGAGTTTGTTGAAGTCCACGCACAAAATTGGCTAGGCCAATTTGACGTTCGCGCTTCAACCTTTCCGCCCTAAGAATAGAGCGTAGTTTTTTCATGCTCTCTTCGACCACATCATTGATAATGATGTATTCATATTCCGTGTAA
>NVSO02000134.1 GCA_002401305.2 Rhodobiaceae bacterium
ATCCTAACTGGCCATGATCTTGCCAATCAGCGGGTGTCAGGCGCTTATAAATTGGATGACCCCACTGCGGCCCTGCGCGCCATCGTGAGCGCTCAGGGAGGTTCGGTGTATCAAGTGCTGCCTTGGGTTTTGCTTGTTACTGGCGATTGAGTTGCTCAAAACAGGGGCTCTTCGTAAAGAAGGGTCCCGTTTTTGTTGAGGCCTCGGATCGCTGCGGTTCCGTCATCACCCACGGCGACGAGCACCGAAAGATTTTTTGCGTTCCGGACTTTTTCCAGTTCTTTACCTGTGCCCTCAGGTAGGAAGTATTTCTTGATGCCGTAAGATATACGTATCGAACCGCAGTTTGATGTTGTGCACTTTTTCCAATTACCGTTGTGATTCTTATGGCTGAGAAGGGTGCCTTTGATCAATTGCCCTTTAAGGGCGGCATCATATTGGGATAGGACGGAAACAGGGTGCCAAGGCGCTTGTGGATTTGTTTTGGAGGGTGCCATCGCTACCCAGATTTCTTGTCCCACCTTCAGATCTTTAGGGAACTTTATAGTGGACGCCTTGATGGTGGAAATATCGTATTTTAGGATGACATAATCGCCGCGAAATAGGTCCCGTGGATCAACAGGGAGGGCTTTTAGGGTCATGTGTGTGCCGTTGGTCAGCAGGTCAATGCGCCCGGCGATGGTGGAAACCAATACCCCAAATTGGAGTGCTGCAGCGATAAGGAGGCCGATGATGATCCGGATCATGAGGTCTCTCCTTGGGCTGAAGTGGTTGGGGTGTCATTTCGTTCGGCAGGCGGGCTTTCACCCTCCGGCTGTACCAAACTTAGGCGCCATTTGTTGAGCGCCCAGCCGCCAGCAATGAGCAATATGCCGCTGATAAAGAAGAAGCTTGCGCTGCCGATCAGGGTGCCCAGTGTCTGTAGGTATATATGGATGGTTTGAGCGGCAAATAAGGTGAAGCCAACATTTGTAACCGACCGTGTGGCGTGCGTGCTCCCGGCGTAAATCAGCCATAAAGCCACCAGGAAAATTAGGGGCGATTGCAAAATGATGAGCCATGTGTCTGAAAGAGCAATTGTTGCTGTGAGGAGTGATGTTGGCAGGAGGATTGCGAGAAGCAAGAGCGCGCTCCCAACAGCGTCGCGATTAGACCCGTTACGTATCATTCGATTGTAGGCAATGGCCATGAGCGAAAAGAGCAGTGCTGCGATAATAAAGGGCGTTGCAGACTCAGGTGCTACTTCCTCAATCCCAAAAATTTGAGCCAAGAAGAGGCATGACAAGGATGAGATCAATGCGTAGGTGCTAAAGAGCTGTAGGAGCCCATTCGTGCGCTGTGCAATGAACCAAATACTGGCTGCTATGAGCGCGAAGAAGGGGAAGATCTCTTCCGTTTCCCAGCCAAGGCTGTCTAAAGTTATCACCGAGCTGAAGGCAAAGCTGATGAGGGAAAGGGCGGATAGGTGAAACGCTTCGCGCCACTGTTCTTTTTGTGCCCAAGCAATACAAATGCCCCAGAAGATTAAATAGGGCCAGTGGAAGGAATAATCATCGGTCCAACCAATTGAGATGCTCCATGAGGCGCCCCCGATGATCGCCAAGATAAGTGCGCTGCGGGAGTTGGTGAGTAAGGCCGTTGAGAGGGCGCCAAGACTCCACAAGAACAAGCCGTCAGAGACGTCGCCCGTGATGTGATAGACTTGAGAGACGAGGGCGATGTTCACGCCAAAAAGGAGGAGACCGAGCAATGTCGCGATATTGGCGTAGTTGGGTTTTTTCTTAAGGTAAAAGTAGATTGCCGCGCCGTAAGCAGACCCCATGGTGGAGAAGAGCAGCGCTACTTTGGCAAGCTTGGACATTTCGGCCCAATTGGCGGCCACAAATGAAAGAGCTGCAAACCCTAATAAGATGGCTCCTAGAAACGTGAAGACCAGTGGCATGCGACTGCCTCTGTCTGACTTATCAAGTGATTTTCGGATGTGATCGGCATTTTGGGGGGTGACCCAACCTTCATTTTCCCACGCGGTAAGGTCTCGCGCCACACGTTTTTTGTAGGCGAGCAAGCCGGAAATGTCGTCGATCATAGTGTCCCCAATGCGTCTTAGATTTTGTCGTAGATCGCAATCTTCATAGTTAACTCAATTCATGCGCAACTATTAACGCGAATCTATGAGCATCCTGCGCCCAGTATAGCCCGGGTGAATGACCGAACTATGGCATAAATTGGGCGGATATTAGAATGGTCTTAGACTTTACCTTCTTGCAGAAACTAGCAAACATACTCTTGACCCGGACGGACGAGTGAGCGCATGCTTATCTCTCACGCCTTACCTTTCTCATCTAAGGAGGTGAGAAGGCGCGCCACTCCCCAATGAGTGTGTTGAGTTGTATCAACCCTTATTGACTTAGGCGCATTGGCAGGTTCTGGCAAAATGGGAGACCGCCGATGAACGTAGAAGTGATCTTAAAAGAAAAAGGCGGCGATATCATTTCGATCTCGCCAACAGCCTCTATTAGCGATGCTGCAGCTTTGCTCAGTGGTCGGAAGATTGGTGCGCTTGTTGTTACCGATGGTACCAGCTTGAGCGGCATTCTTTCTGAACGAGATATTGTGCGCGCTATTGTAACCGATGGCGCGGCTGCATTGGGCGAACCGGTTAGTCATTTTATGACTGAAAACGTGGTGACGTGCTCACGAGTTGACACGACGTTGCGCTTGATGGATTTAATGACGGGTGGCCGGTTTCGTCACCTGCCTGTGGTTGAAGACGGCCAAGTGATTGGCCTTATCTCCATTGGTGACGTGGTGAAAGCCCGTATTTCTGAAACAGAGATGGAAGCAGAGCAACTGAAAATGTACATCGCTTCTGGCTAGGCGGTTTTAGGCAGCGTGCTGTCTAGTACATGTTTTCAATGGCTCGATGAATGTAGGGGAGGGCGTGTTCAGTCGCGGCTTCCCCTATTTCTATGAGCTCATCAGCTTTATCAAAGTCCAGCGGGCCGAAGTTTGCGATATTAGGCGCAATTAATACGTCGGCTGGGTCACTGGCTAGGCGTGCGCGCGCTAAACGGTCTTGGCTGATGTCGAGCGCGGCCACAAGCACATCGGTGAGCCCGGGCGCTTCACGTTCGCGGCTGGTTTTGGTTTTGCGGTTTTTTCCGGATGGCTCTTTGTCAGAGCGGGTGAAGAGTTGCTGCATGAAAGCCCAGCTAGATTTTTCTTCTTCAACAACTAGGGCCTTTTGTCCCGCTGTGTCGCTCAAGCCTTCTTCGATGAGGTTTTGTTTTAGGGGCGCATCTGGCAAAGGGGGCGGCAAATGCGCGGGTACGGGTAAGGCTTCAACTCGGTGACCTTCTGCAACAGCACTTAGGGAAAAGGCATCCGTGTTAAGGCCTACGCCAATGATGGTGCGCGCGCCCAGAGCACGGCACACTGACACGGGCACCGGGTTGACCAGTGCGCCATCGATGAGCCAGCGCCCGTCAATTTGGCGCGGTTCAAATATGCCGGGTAGGGCGTAGGAGGCACGCACCGCGTTGACGAGCGGTCCCTCGCGCATCCACACTTCGTGGCCGCCATAAAGTTCGCTGGCAACGGCGACGAAAGTTTTTTCCAAGTTTTCTATTTGAAGGTCGCCGAACTTCTCTTCGAGTTTGCGAGCTAATTTGTTGCCGCTGAAAATACCAGAGCCGCCAAAGTTTAGGTCCATGAGGTTGAACATGCGCGTGCGGGTAAGAGAGCGGGCAAACTCCTCAATCTCAGAGAGGCGATTGGCGGCGTAAGCTGCTCCCACTAAGGCTCCAATCGAGGTGCCGGAAATGACATCAGGTTGGATGCCTTCCCGTAGCAAAACTTTGAGCACACCAATGTGAGCCCACCCCCGCGCGACGCCTGAGCCAAGGGCTATTCCGATTTTCCGATTGGGGCGTGAAGGCATGGGTGTATTCCAAAATCAATGGTTGCATAGCTGTCGTCAGTTTTCTGACTAAACATTGTTTAGCAGAAGACTGTGACAAAGTTGGGTCGGGTAAGGCGGAGTTGGAAGCGCTAGTCTTTTTTCCCGTACACGTCTGCCGGGTCGTAGACCCTTGCTTCTGCTGGCGGGGCCAATGTGGCGCCCTCTGCTTTTTGGCCCAAAGGTATGCTTCTGTAAAAGCATGAGTTGTAGCCCACGTGGCAGGACGCGCCGTTTCCCTCGACTGTCACTTTGAGCAGGATGGCGTCTTGGTCGCAGTCGGTACGGATGTCTTGCACGTGTTGCACTTGGCCGCTGGTCGCGCCCTTGTGCCACAATTCGTTGCGGCTCCGGCTCCAGTAGTGAGCTTGGGATGTTTCAATGGTCAGCGCCAAAGCCTGCGCATTCATGTAGGCAAACATCAGCACTTCACCTGTTGCCGCGTCCGTGGTGATGGCCGCGATCAAGCCTTGTTCATCGAACTTTGGGGCAAACAAGCTGCCGTTTTCCAAGGCTGCTTTGTCGGCAGGGCGGGTGCTAAAGGGATTGGGTGCGCTGAGGGCATTGTGCGACACGGAATTTCCTGTTCATTTGACTTAAAGGTGGCGTTTAAGCGCGGCCAATACGTTGCATGAAACGCTGTTCCATCAACGGGTCTTCAAAGACACCGGTAAATTGACTGGTGATGGTGTCGACGCCGGATTTTTTAACACCCCGGCTGGACATGCATTGGTGCTCAGCTTCAATGATCAGCGCAACACCTTTTGGTTTGAGCGTTTCATTGATGGCCTTGACGATTTGCACAGTCATGGTCTCTTGGGTTTGCAAGCGGTGGGCGAAAACGTCGATCACACGGGCAAGCTTGGAAATGCCGATCACTTTGCCGTCTGGCACATAGGCGATATGGGCGCGTCCGGTAATGGGCACCATGTGGTGTTCGCAGTGAGACTGAAGTTCAATGTCGCGCAACAAAACCATGTCGGAATAGTTTTCGACTTCTTTGAATGTCTTGGCCAAAATCTCTGCAGGATTTTCGTGGTAGCCGGAATAAAATTCTTCGTAGGACTTCACAACCCGTTTAGGCGTTTCAAGCAGGCCTTCGCGTGTTGGATCATCACCCGCCCATTCAATGAGCGTACGGACAGCGGCCTCTGCTTCTTCGCGAGTAGGGCGCGCCTCATTTTGGTTTTGAGGCGATTTGACGTGTCGCGCTTCTGAGGTGGGTGTGGATTGGGATTTCGGGCGTAAAAGCCCCTCGGCGATTGCATTCATCTTTTGACCTATCTTTCCAGGGTTCCTCGTTTCCCTCACATTCACGAGAGAAACGGATCAAGTTGCCTATCAAGCACGGGTCTAATGCCATGCTGTTTTGATGCGACAGCGGTATATCTTGCATATAACGTTCGAAACGGCCGGTATCAAGGCTTGAGGGGCCGTAAAATGAGTGAAAATGCAAATCTAAATTTGGCTCAGAAACCTATTTTTCCAAGCATATTCAAGGGTGCGCCCTTATAGGGTGCGGGGCCAGTTTAGCATAGGTTCATTGAATTGTTAGGTTTTTGACGTTAGATTGTGCCTATTCTTATGCCGAATATGGTCCGTTTTTAATGAAATGGGCCGGAAATCGGCCAAATTTGAGAGAAGAGGCTTTCCGATGACCTGTCGAACCTGTAGACAGAAACCCGCTCATCAGTCCTAACGCATCCTTGGTGCTTAAGGGGCTGGGAACCTTCCTTGCGCGTTTAGGCTGACCAATATGACACTCTCGACTTCAAATACAGATACATCTCTCCAAACCCTCTCGCTCTACAATAGTTTGTCGAAGCAAAAGGACGTGTTTACGCCGCTCGATCCAGCGCGGGTGACGATGTATGTCTGCGGGCCAACGGTCTATTCCTACGCTCATATTGGCAATGCCCGTCCCGCGGTTGTGTTTGATCTCTTGTCGCGTCTTTTGCGCCGGCTTTACCCCAATGTGGTTTATGCGCGCAACATTACTGATATCGAAGATAAGATCATGATTGCGGCCAAAGAGCAGGGCGTCGAGATCTCAGAGATCACCGATAAATTTGCCCGCATCTACCGTGAGGACATGGGTTCTCTGGGTGTGCTGACCCCGGATCTGGAGCCCAAGGCGACCGATCATATTGATCAGATGATTTCGATGATGGAACGCTTGATTGCCCAAGGGAACGCCTATGAGGCAGAAGGGCATGTGTTGTTCCACGTGCCAAGCTATGAGGGCTATGGCCGTCTATCGCGCCGGGCTCAAGACGAGATGGAAGCAGGGGCGCGTGTCGAAGTTGCGCCGTATAAAAAAGATGCATCGGATTTCGTGCTGTGGAAGCCGAGCAGCGATGACCAAGTTGGGTGGGATAGCCCGTGGGGACGCGGTCGGCCGGGTTGGCACATTGAATGCTCGGCAATGATTGAAGCGCATTTGGGCGATACGATTGATATTCATGGAGGCGGGATTGATTTGCAGTTCCCCCATCACGAAAATGAATTGGCCCAGAGCTGCTGCGCCCATGGGGGCAAAGAGTTTGCCCGGTTCTGGATGCACAATGGCTTTGTGAATATTGAAAAAGAGAAGATGTCCAAGTCGGTCGGCAATGTTTTGCTCGTGCATAATTTGCTCGACGAAGCGCCGGGCGAGGCGATCCGCTTGGCTCTGCTCAATGGCCATTACCGCCAGCCGCTCGATTGGACCGCTGAAGCATTGAAGCAATCTAAAGCCATGCTCGACCGTCTATACGGGGCCTTGCGGGCTTTGCAAGATGTTGAGGCTGAGGCGAGCCATGACACTGTGCCGGCTGGTGTGATGGCTGCCTTGCTTGATGATTTGAATACACCCAAAGCCTTGTCTGAATTGTTTGCGCTGGCCAAACAGGCCAACCAAGCTGAAACGCTTGAAGACAAGGTGCGTCTGAAACAAGCTTTGCTGTCTGCGGGTCAATTGATGGGTCTTTTAGGCCAAGATGCAGATGCATGGTTTGAAGAAGAGGCTGGGAGTGCCAATATAGATAGCGCAGAGATTGATGCCTTGGTTGAGGCACGGCTTGTGGCACGGCAAAACAAAGACTTTGCTGAGGCAGATCGAATTCGTGACGCATTGACTGAGCGTGGTATCAT
>NVSO02000135.1 GCA_002401305.2 Rhodobiaceae bacterium
GCGGCCCATCTGGTTATTGGATGAGCCAACGGTTTCGTTGGATGCGGCCAATGTCGCGCTGTTCGCTGGGTTGGTGCAATCTCATCTGCAAGCAGGTGGCATGGTTCTGGCTGCCACCCACATTGATTTAGGTTTGGGGGCACAGGCGCGCTCGCTGTCTTTGGATGAATTTGCCCCTCACTTAAGTTCCTCTACTCGCACCGCCGCGTCGGTGGAAGAGGAGATGTGGTTATGAGTGCATTTTGGGCCATCGTGGGGCAGGAAGTGAAATTGGCGACCCGTGTGGGCGGCGGCGGCGGGCTTGCGGTGTTCTTCTTTCTTGTCGCGATCACGCTGATCCCGCTTGGGATTGGGCCGAACATGCCGTTACTGGCTAAAATTGCGCCGGGCATCCTCTGGGTGATCTTGCTGCTGTCGTGCTTGCTGACGCTGGACCGTTTGTTTCAGACCGATTTCGAAGACGGCACCTTGGACCAATTGATGCTCTCTCCGTTGCCCTTAGAATTTTTGGTTTTGGCCAAAGTGGTGGGGCATTGGTTGACCACGGGCTTGCCGTTGATTTTGGCCTCTCCGTTGATGGCGCTGATGCTCAATTTAGATCCGCAACATTATCCGATGTTGATGTTGACCATGTTGGTGGGTTCGCCTGCTCTGAGCCTACTTGGCGCCATTGGAGCGGGGCTTACCGTTGGTATTCGACGCGGGGGACTGCTGATTTCCTTGCTGGTCTTGCCGTTTTACATGCCCGTGTTGATTTTTGGCGTGGGGGCGTTACGGGCCGTGTTGGTTTCCTCGTCGGGAGATTTGGCGCTGCGAAACTTGGCGTTACTGGGCGCGCTGAGCCTGCTGTGCCTGGTGCTCGGCCCCGTGGCCGGGGCTGCTGGGTTGCGGGCTAATTTGCGCTAAAAGGCTTCTGACGCAGATGTGAAGGGCCCAAATTGCTTCAGATCAGTGCATTGGTAGAATTCCGCGGCATAATGCCCCCTATCGCATTGGTCGAAATAGAGACATTTTCTTGCTCCACCCCTCAACGCGGGCTACATCATACGCATGGCATTCTCAATACACACATATGCAAACCCTACCCGGTTCATGAAACTGTCTGGCACCTTGTTGCCTTGGGTCAGTGTTGTGTGTGTGGCATTGCTCGGTGTTGGCACGTATGGCGCACTCTTTGTGGCCCCGGCTGATTATCAGCAGGGGGAGGCGGCGCGCATTATGTATGTGCATGTGCCTGCTGCTTGGATGTCTCTGGCGACTTATGTCTTTATGGCGGTGGCGAGTGCGATGGCGTTGATTTTTCGTCATCCGTTGTCTGATTTATGCGCCAAAGCCTGTGCACCGATCGGGGCGGGTTTTACGTTTCTGGCGTTGTTGACCGGTTCTCTTTGGGGCGGACCGATGTGGGGCACGTTCTGGGAATGGGACCCGCGCCTGACATCGCATTTGATTTTACTCTTTATCTATTTTGGCTATATGGCGATTTGGAGCACGATTGAAGATCCAACGCGGGCGGCGCGTGTGGCCGCTGTTTTGGCTCTTGTCGGGTCTGTCATGGTGCCGATCATTCATTATTCGGTTGATTGGTGGAACTCGCTTCATCAAGGTCCTAGCGTTTTTCGCGAAGGGGGCCCGAGCATTCATCCTGATATGTTGTGGCCGCTTTTGGTTATGGCGCTGGGTTATCACGCCTTCCTCATTGCGGTGTTGATGCTGCGCATGCGGACCGAGATTATTCGCCGCCGGGTACGGGCGTTGCAATTGCGCCGTGTGGGAGGTCTTGCATGAGTGAGTTTTTCTCTATGGGCGGTTACGGTCTGTACATCTGGCCTTGTTTCCTCATTACGCTGCTTGTGATGGGCGGCTTAGCGGTGTCGAGTTGGGTGGGGTGGAAGCGTCAAACGGCGTTGTTCGCGCGCTTGCAAGCCCAGCAGCCTAATTCTGGCGAAGGAGCTTGAGCGTGCGCTGGTCAGCCTATCTGCCGCTTGCTGCGTTTCTGGTTCTCGCCGGGTTCTTTTCCCTCGCCATCTTTGGGGGAGACCCTTCCAAATTACCCTCCGCGTTAGAAGGCAAGTTAGTGCCTCAATTCTCCCTGCCTGCCCTTGAGGGGAGCGGTGTTGAGGGATTTGCGACAGCTGACCTTCATACCGGCGATGTTGTGCTGGTCAATGTGTGGGCGAGCTGGTGCGTGCCGTGCCGCCAAGAACATCCTCTGTTGATGGCGTTGGCTGCCCGCACAGATATTGCTATTTACGGTTTGAACTATAAAGACGGCCCTGCGGACGCTGCGTTGTTTTTGGCAGAGGGCGGCAATCCTTATAAACGCGTCGGGGTTGATCGGTCTGGCCGGGTCGGTATTGATTGGGGCGTTTACGGGGTGCCTGAAACCTTTGTCGTCACAGGCGAAGGGCGTATTGCCTATAAACACATCGGCCCCCTGTCGCAGAAAGCGATTGAAACCAAATTGCTTCCCGCCATTGAAGCGGCCCGTTTGGCATCCTCTTCCCCATTAGCGGCTCCAAAAGTGCCTGGTTCTTGAGCATCGCGCGCGGTCACTAGGAACTTTTTGCCCAGTTGAGGCGATTTGTTAAGGGTCTGTTAGCCCTACGCTTTCATTATGGTTTCTGAAAGGTTACCAGCGACCTTTCGCTTTGGCGTTAATAGCTCTGAGTGTTTTTCCATAATGAATACTGATACAATTTCCCCGCAATTGTTGGCGCAGCTTCAAGCTGTGCGTACGCAGACCACTCACGCCTACCAAAAGGGTGCTGAGCAAAGAGACGTTGCGACGCCCTCGCGCGAGGTGCGGTCTCAAGATGCGGCGGTCAAAATTGAAATCAGCGCAGAAGCGCAACGTATGGCGCGTGGATTGGAGGCATCTCAAGCGGTGCGTCCCACACAGGCACCAAGTTCAGTTGACTTTGTCTCTTTGGTTTCTGAGACAGAAGCGGCTTCAAAAGCGGGGGCAGCCTCAGAACCTGTAAGTACTGTGCGCCGTGAAGCGCCGTTTGCTCATGTGCGTGCGGCCCAACAAGCCGATGTGCCGTATCGGCGTCCGGGAAGTGTGCTGGATATTTCGGTCTAGGGACCTGCTTCAAACGCTCGTTTAAAGCGCCTACCAAAACGCCGCCTGATCAACAGGCGGCGTTTGGTCGTTTTACTGTGTCGCTGTGGAAGAAATTAGCGTTTAGCTTTTTTAGCTGGTGCTTTCTTTGCAGCAGTCTTTTTGGCTGGAGCCTTTTTAGCAGTGGCTTTTTTCGCAGGCGCTTTCTTAGCGACAATCTTTTTCACAGCGGCTTTCTTAGCGACTGTTTTCTTTGTTGCAGCTTTTTTAGCAGGCGCTTTTTTCGCAGCGGTTTTCTTGGTCACGGCTTTTTTGGCCGGTGCTTTCTTGGCGGTTGTTTTACGCACAGGCGTTGCATCAGCTTCTTGCTTGGCAGCTTGTACTGCGTTTGAAAGCTGAGTTAGCGTCCGGAGTAGATCTTTTTGCACTGTTTTTGGGATCAGCGCTAAAAGAGTTTCTTCGGCGGCACTGGCTTTTGGCTGTGCGCTGTTGAGTGCTTTACGGCCTGCAGCTGTGAGGCGTACTGAATTGGCACGCGCGTCTTGTGCTGTGCGTTGGCGCGCCAAGAGGCCACGCTTGATCATACGGCTGATCATGTCGGCGAGTGTGGACCGGTCGATACCTGTACGGTTTACCAAATCGGTCTGGCTCAAGCCTTCTTCTTCAGATACAGCCAAAAGAACTACGAATTGACGCGGGGTCAGGTCTGTCTTGCTGAGATTTTGAGTGAAGAGGTCATACGCGTATTGCTGAGTGCGGCGTAGAAGGTGACTTAGGGATTTATCGAGATCAAAACTATTGGCGGTACGAGCCATTTCTTATAGTCCTCCAACCGACGCGGCATTGCAGAGGAGAATGCTGCGCCTAGTACGATTGTTAAAAGATCGAAGAGCAGCCTTACTCCCAGATCGAATTTATGAACTTAAAAGTTCAATTTAATTCATGTATGCGAAACTCTTATAGATTTGAAGGCGATAAGCCAAGTATAAACTTGGGATCACGCTCTGTGGCCGGAAGAATTTACTGATTGAGCAATTTGTAGGCACTTCTATCCTATTTGAAGTACAGGTTTCTAACGTTCCGTGATCGGAGCACTGTCTGTATTCGAATGCTGGAGCAGAGTTTGGTAACGTGAGTATAGGGAGGGTATTGATGTCTGACGAGACACAGAACACTGGAACTTTAGATGTATCTTTTTCACAAAAGGTGCC
>NVSO02000136.1 GCA_002401305.2 Rhodobiaceae bacterium
CCCCCCTTTTTAAGAGACGCTCCATGAAACGCGATTTGCCGCAAATGGCACAAGAAACCTTCGACCTCGTCATTATCGGTGGCGGCATTTCTGGGGCCTCCATCGCATGGGACGCCACGCTTCGCGGCCTCAAAGTTGCGCTTCTCGAAAAAGACGATTTCGCACATGCCACAACAGCAGGGTCGTCAAAACTCATCCACGGGGGCTTGCGTTATTTGGTCAATGGCGAGCTGGGCCTTGTTCGCGAATCTCTGAGAGAACGCCGCATCTGGGAAACCATTGCGCCCCACATGGTAGACCCCCTGCCGTTCCTCATTCCCACCTACGGCAAAGGAATGCAGTCCGGCTTCGTGCTCTCCGTTGGCCTCACATTTTACGATCTGCTCAGCTTCGATCGCAATTGGCTCAATGATGAAGACAAAAAGCTACCCGGCTACAAAAGCCTCAGCAAAGAAGAAGCCCTCGCCATCATGCCGTCGCTCAAAAAAGAAGGGCTGACCGGGGCCAAGATTTATTATGATTGCCAAATGTTTGCTCCCGAACGCCTGTGCCTTGAATTCATTCTAGGGGCCACCGATAAAGGCGCCCGCGCCGCCAATTACGCCAAAGTGACAGACTTCATTCGTCATGATGACATTGTGGAAGGCGTTGTGGTGGAAGACCGGCTCACCGGCGAAACCCACAATATCCGCGCTAACTTGGTCATCAATGCATCGGGTCCTTGGGCAGATAAAGTCATGGGCCTTGCTGACGAAACCCCCTCGCGCGGTCTCATCCGCTCCAAAGGCATCCACATCATCACCCGCGAATTGTCGGGAAAAACAGCTCTGGCTGTTCAGTCAGCCATCGGCGGGCATTTCTTTGTCATCCCCTGGCGCGGTCACACCATCTTTGGCACCACGGACACTATCTTTAAAGGCAATCCTGATGCGTTGGGTGTCAGCGAAGCCGACATTGCGTCTTTCCTCACTGTGGTCAACGACGGCCTTCCCGGCCTCAACCTCACCCGCCAGGATGTGGTGCACCACTACGCGGGCCTGCGCCCCTTGGTCGACACAAACCCGAATGACGGCGAAGAAACTGAAAGCTACAACGTCAGTCGAGCCGCTGAAGTCGCCGACCACGCCAAGCTTGATGGCATTGAAGGTTTCATATCTGCCCTAGGTGGTAAATGGACGACGTCGCGCCACTTGGCAGAACAAGTTGTCACCATGGCCTTCAAAAAACTAGGCCGGGATGCGCCCAAAAGCCCAACCGCCACGACACCGCTCTATGGCGGCGACATTAAAATCTTCCGCAAATTCCTAGAGCAAGCCCAAAAGAACCACCCAGACATTGACCCTGCAATCATCGAAAACCTCGCACGGTTCCATGGCTCCCGCTTGGAAGATATTTTGACCAGCGACAACGCCAACAAACATAACGCAGCCGCACTCCTAGAACCGCTGAGTGACACACGCAAAGACATCGGCGCGCAGATCATCCATAGCGTGCGTAACGAAATGGCCATCACCCTGTCAGACATGCTCTTTCGCCGGTCTGGTATCGCCACTCTTGGCCATCCGGGCACGGAACTTTTGGGCAAAGCCGCCGACTTGATGGCCGAAGAACTCGACTGGGACATTTCAGAACGCGCCATCCAAATTGAAGCCGTGAAGCGCCGTCTTGAGACCGTCCCCAATGAACTTTGAGAGAACTTTGAGAGAGCTTTGAGAGAGCTGTGAGAGATTTTTAAAGAGAGCTGTTCGGTTCCAATCAAATCCCGCGTACACTATCCAAAATTGGTATGACGCGGAGATGTTCATGAAGCGGTCCCCCTCTAGAAGCTCAAAAGCGGGCACAAAGACGCACGCTCCTGCCCCCAACACCGGCAATAGTTCTGCGCTCGACCGGCTCAAGTTACGGTGGAATGGATGGGGTCAAACCGGCCATCCCAATCCGTTGCCAGACGGGGCACCCCAGTGGAACCTGCTGCGCGAGGCCTTAGGTCTCACAACCCTTCCTGCGACACCGGCTAAAAAACTGGCCGATTGCGTCCTGCCTCTCAATCAACTTCCTGCGGCCGCAAAACACGGGCTTGAGGAAGTCGTCGGCACCGACAATGTGCACGTGAGTGATTTTGAACGCGCCTTTCACGCCCGTGGCCAATCCTATCATGACCTACTGCACCTGCGTGCCGGCAAGCTTGGCCTTGCCCCCGACGCTGTCGTCTACCCCCAATCATCCGCCCAAGTTGAGCGTGTGCTCGCCCTATGCGCAGAACGCAACATTGCCGTCGTTCCCTTTGGCGGCGGCTCTAGTGTGGTAGGCGGCGTCAACGCCCATGCAAAATCCGTCGGCGGCCCAATCATCACCCTCGACATGACGGCCATGAACAATGTGCTCAAAATCGACAAACACGCGATGACAGCCACCATTGAAGCCGGCATTTACGGACCAGACTTAGAGCATCAACTCGCCAAGCATGGAGTGACACTGAGCCACTTCCCCCAAAGCTTCCAATTCTCCACTTTGGGAGGCTGGATCGCGGCAAGCGGGGCCGGGCAACAGTCCAATCGCTACGGCAAAGCGGGAAAGTGGTTAGTGGGTGCACAACTTGTTACCCCGCAAGGCACTTGGGACACAGAAGCATTCCCGGCATCAGCTGCGGGACCTAACCTTGCCCAACTCCTATGCGGGTCAGAAGGCACCTTGGGCGTCATCACCCAAGCCACGGTCAGAATCCACGACATCCCGAAAGCAAAAGATTACCGTGGCTATCTCTTGCCGGACTTTGAAACCGGCCTCGCCTTAGCCCGCCAAATCAATCACGCCGATATTCCCATTGCGATGCTGCGCTTATCTGACCCAGACGAAACAGCCTACTTCCAAGCCTTCTCGGCCGGTTTAGCCTCTGGTCTTAAAACAGCCCTACAGAAACTCTACCTGCGCTGGAAACGCATGGGCGACACGCCCTGCCTCCTGCTCATTGGGTTAGAAGGCGATCCTTCCACCGTGGCCTGGGCCCGCGCCCAAACCAGCAGCCTGTGCCGCAAAGCGGGCGCCTTGAGCCTTGGAACAAGCCCAGGTAAAAAATGGTATCACAGCCGCTTTGACAGCCCCTTTGCCCGCGACCCTATGTTAGATCGCGGCATTGGCATCGACACACTGGAAACCGCCGCCTCTTGGCCCACTCTCTTAGAGCTGCAAGGCAAAGTGCGCGCTGCCATATTGGACGCAATCACGTCCCCCGCGCCAGAGACATCTGAGGCCCAAAGCCTTCAAGGCATATGCATGAGCCATCTCAGCCATTCTTATCCAGATGGGGCCAGCCTGTATTTCACGTTTCTGTTTCCCCGCGACCTCGAGAACGACGTCGCCCAGTGGCAAAAAATAAAACGCGCCGCGACCGATGCAATCACGTCGAATGGGGGCACGATCAGCCATCACCACGGCGTCGGCACCGACCACGCCCCGTGGATGGAAGAAGAAAAAGGCGCAATAGGCATGAACCTATTGCGCCAATTAAAGTCTGAGTTAGATCCAAAAGGGATCATGAACCCAGAAAAATTGATCCGTTAATTGCGCGATTATACAGAAAAGGCTGCCTCTAGGGCGACAGCGGCAGCAGTTACCGCTTGCACCGAAACTTTAGAGACCGACTGCATGTTGAAGAAACCGTGGATCATGCCCTCGTAATTCGCATAAGTAACAGAGACACCGGCAGCACTTAGAGCATCGGCATAAGCCTTGCCTTCGTCGCGCAAGATGTCATAGCCCGCTGTCACTACATAAGCAGGCGGTAGGCCGGAGAAATCATCCGCCATAAGCGGTGAGGCATAAGGTGTTTGCCAATCATCATCGGGCCCCATGTATTGCTCTGAGAACCACAACATCGTCTCTTGTGCCAAGAAATAACCTTCCGAGAA
>NVSO02000137.1 GCA_002401305.2 Rhodobiaceae bacterium
CCAGGTTTGCGGGCGCCAATAGCATCTGCAAGCGACCCAAAGAAAGGGCTGAGGAGGGCGATAACGATGCCCGCAATGGCTTGAATGTAACCCCAATTGGCTTGCCCTTGGATCGGGTCGCCAACAACAACAGAACTGAAATAGGGTGCGAATACGAAAATATTGATGAGGATGAAGTAAGGATTGATGGCCCAATCATATATGGCCCAGCCAAACATGGCAGCACGACCAGCTGGTTTGCCCCCTGATACAGTTAGATGGCCTCCGGGTTGTTCATGAGTAATTTCTTCCTCAAACGTACTCGACATTCAGTTCCTCCATTGGCCAGCTTGGGCTGTTGTTTTCTGCAACTTGGCCCGATAAATGAATTACTTCAACTAAAATTGACGGTCCGTCATGATTTTCCGCTATAAGGAAGTTTCACGGATCAACTTTTCCAGAGCTACATCAGTACCACACAGCTTTGATCCCAATATTTACAAAAATAAGTCAGTTGAAAATGTCAGACACGCTTCCCCCCCAAAACCTCTTCTCCCTTACCCCCACTCACAATCCCAACAGATGGTACATGCCTGTTACGAGCGCGGGCAGCGTCGGCCCTGCCGATCGTCAATTTATGTTTGGGGGCGTGGGTCTTGCCAGCGCCATTACTGCAATGGAGCTGACGTGTGGCCGGAAAACCGTATGGGCAACAGCCCAATACCTCTCCTATGCACGGCCCGGTGAAACCTTAGATTTAGATGTGATTGTGCCGGTCTCTGGGAAATACAACACCCAAGCCCGCGTGATCGGCCATATTGCAGACCGTGAAATCATCACCGTCAACGCCGCTTTGGGGAGCCGTCCCAGTGACGTGTCGGCCCAATGGGCGATCATGCCAGACGTGCCCCGCCCCCTCGAGTGCGAAGAGATGATCCACTGGCGCAGTGACGGCGACAATTTGCATGATCATATCGAAAGCCGTTTGGTTAAGGGACGCTATGGCCCAGACCGGGTCAACGCGGGATTGAGTGAAGATGGCCACGTGCTGATGTGGTGCCGCATGAAGGATGGCCTGCCAATCAATTCTGGGGCGGTCGCTATTATGGCGGACTTTGTACCCTCAGCGATTGGCAATGCGATTGGACGCAACGCGGGTGGCAACAGTTTGGACAATACCATTCGGTTCAGAGAAGTTGTCGAAACCGAATGGGTTCTCTGCGACATCAAAATCCACTCAGTGCACAATGGTTTTTCCCACGGGCGCATGCATTTGTTTGCAGAGGATGGAACGCTGATGGCATCGGCCAGCCAATCCGTCATTCTGCGTATTCACGACTAATCCTGATATGCAAAAGCCAACCGCTCTCCCCTTAAAGAGAGCGATTGGCTTGCGTATTAAAGACAGCGCTATGACTTAAGCGTTGACGGCGAAAGTTCTGTAAACAGCAACGCTTTCTGCCACAAGTCCTTCAAAAGCGGGAAGGGCTTCACGCATGGTTTCAATGCTTGCATCTTCTTTTTCAAAATCCAAAGCAGCGCTGGCGACCAATTGAACAGCGCCATTGGCAGCTGCACCCCGGATCTGATGGGCTGCCATCTTGGCTTCGCTCTCATCCCCTTGGGAGATCGCCTGCTTGAGGGCTTGCAATATTTCAACCATATCATTGGACAGGCAATCGATGAGCTCTGCCGACGCTTCAGAACCAAGAGATTTTTGTAGCGAGGTTAAGCGCTCCATATCGATAAGCTCATCAAGCTTGTACTTCATGGTGGTAGGTCCTTTCGAAGGGGCAGGTTCAATCTGTGCAAGAGAAGGTTGAGCCTCAAGGGGGGCAAGCTCATTGAAATTTTTCTGGGCCGCATTCAATTGAATAGTGGCAAGAACAGTTTCCAGCGCGCCCCGTTCGATGGGCTTGGCGACATGTCCTTCCATGCCGGAGGCCAAATATTGTCTGATTTGTTCAGGGAAAACATTGGCCGAGAGAGCATAGATGGGTGTGTGGCAGTGGGGGGGCGCGAGTGCCTTAATTTCTCGCGTCGCGCTGACCCCGTCAAGAACGGGCATTTGCACATCCATAAAGATAAGGTCGAAGAGAGTTTCTTGGGCAGCTTCTACTGCCTCCAGACCATTGTTCACAATGGTAACGGTGCCGACAAGATCGCCGAGCATGCGCCGGATGAGAAGTTGGTTTGTCTTATTATCTTCTGCAACAAGCACAGAGAGTTGGCGGGCCAAGGCAGGGTCGAGCTTAGTTTCGTTGATGGCTTCGACGGCCGGAGCAGTTGTCTCTCGACTTGGGATGCGGAACCAAAAGCAACTCCCCTGACCCATAACACTGTCGACGCCAATTTCACCATCCATGAGGCCGATCAATTGTTTGCTGATCGCAAGGCCCAAACCAGAACCGCCGAAACGACGTGTGATGGTTGCATCTGCTTGGTTGAAGCGACCAAAGAGGCTTTCTTTTGCTTCATCCGAGATGCCAATGCCACTGTCCTGAACGCTAATCATCAGAGAAAACGCGCCTGAAGAATTTGCCGAGATATCTGTCTCCGACACGTGCACTGTCACAGCAACGCCGCCTTTCTCGGTGAACTTGATGGCATTGCTGATGAGGTTAAACAGGATTTGACGTAGACGAGTGGGGTCCCCTTCCACCCATTGAGGCAGGGTGGGGGAAATTTCAGTCGTGAGAAAAATACCCTTCTCAGCGGCGCGGTCTGAGAACAAGCTCGTGACACCGTCGAGCAATTGATCAAGGTTGAAGCTCACCAACTCCATGTGCATTTGCCCGCTCTCCAATTTGGAAAAGTCCAAAATGTCATTCAGGATGGTCAGCAGCATTTCAGCAGAATCTCGGCAAACACGTACAAGGTTGCGTTGGTCGCGTTCCAAAGAAGACCCTTCCAATAGATTGAGCGTTCCCAAGACCCCATTCATCGGTGTACGGATCTCATGGCTCATATTGGCCAGGAAGTCAGATTTAGCTTGGTCAGAGGCGATCGCAGAGTTGCGAGCCTGTTCCGCCTCTTTCGCCACTTCTTGGGCATGCTCTTTACTGGAGATCAAGGCCTGTTCTTGCAATTTTCGACTGGTGATATTCTGGAGCACACCGAATACCGATTGCACGACACCCCCATCATCAAGCTGAACGCGGCCCACGAAATGAACCCAAAGCTTCTGCCCGCTAGTGGTTGTGATGGGTGCCTCAATCGACCATTCATTGCCCGTCTCTAGGGACGTTTGCCACAACGCTTCAATCTCTTCACGCGCCCCGTCATCAATAAAGGAGAAAGCATGCTCAAGTGAGGGCTGTGGGCCATCTGGATCCATCTCGAGAATTTCGAACAGGCCGGGGGTCCAGACCAATTCATCATTAGAAACATCAAAGGTCCAGCCGCCAACTTGAGCAACATGACCCACTTCATTGAGAATGTTCTGCATCCGTGCGATGCTCTCATGCAGAAGCGTTTGTTGTGAAATATCGCGCGCGATGGCAACAAATTTGTGGATCTTGCCGGCATCATTGCGCAGTGCGTGAGAGGTTATATCAAGGATGAGCGCATCGCCTGACTTTGTAATTGTCTCGGCTTGTGCGGTGAATGGTTTGCCCGCCGTGACGACATTTGCCCACTGCTCGACAATACTTGAGCTGTCGTCAGAGCGATTGAGCAAAATGGAAGCGTCCAGGCCAATAGATTCTTCAAGTGTAAAGCCAGTGGTATTGGTAAAGGCTTCATTGGCCCACTCCAGCTTAAAGGACGTGTCAAACACCAAGGCAATGTCTTTTGAAGACTCTACAACCGAAGCCAGAAGTTGGCTTTCTTCTTTTGCGAGCTTGAGCGACCTCATCTGAGAACCCAATTGCTGCACGGTAGGGCGGAAGACAAAGAAAGCCTCAAGGATCAGCGCAAGTAACATGGCGCCAAGAATGGCTTCCTCAACAGTCTCTGCCTGTTGAATTTCTTGCCTATGCTCTCTCTCAAACAAATCCACAAGCGTGCCGAGGGACAGCAAAAGCTTTTCACTGCCTTCATACATGTGCTGAAGGTCGCCTTTTCGGCGTTTCGCGCCAGCTGGCGCTGCTAAGAAGATGCGCGCCGTAAACAGAAAATCGGTCAGCTCGCCGGACAGCGGCTTCGCGCCTCGATAGTAATGTGTGTAAATTTCTTCCGCCAACGGGTCGGAACGCTTCAGTGAGGAGATGTGGCCTGATAGGTCGCGGCTTGCAGTGGTCATCATTTCCACTGTCAATTCTAGGTCTTGGAGCGCTTGGGTGTGTTTTGCACCGCTAGGCAACAGAATGGCGCGTTCGCCCAAAAGGACAATACGTTGTGAGAGTGTGCGTTGGTGTGCAGTCACATTGACCAAATAGGTGTTGTCACTCTGGGAGGCGAGGGCATTGCGGGCGACAAAATAGGAGCTAATGGCAAGACACGCGAGGGCGAGCAAGGCCGCTGTGTAGATCCAAACAAGGTGTTTGCGTACAAATTTTTCCATTACACGGTGCCCTGCGATACTTCATTTAACTACGGAAACTGAACTAACACTCATACTCTCACCTTAGCTCATCCTGGCGTGTAAAGACGAATTAAAGGTAAAGGGAACGCTACTTTTTATAATACAGAATATCTAGCAGGCGATGGCCTGCCTTCTATCAGAGGGCGGCGTGTGCAAGTTTCGTTGAAATTTCCGTGCAAACTGTCGGGGCCGCCACAGTCGCTCAGCGGCCACCGAAAGTATTAGGAACTTTCCCACAGCTTGACATCGAGCTTAGGTATATTTGAGTAGTTATAAGTATATATTCAGCTGGTTGCTGTATAGGTTTTCCAGAATTTCCTACCGAATTTTCGGCAGACTTTAGCGCTTTTGATCCGTAATCAGATGAAATATGTGTTTTATAATATTTGTTTAACGAGAAACCATTAAGTTGTTACTTAAGATATTAAATTTGTACTTCAGGTTTTAATTTCAAGTGCCGGGCGGCGAGTTGGATCGCAAAAATATGCAGCCCAAAGTGGTTTAATTTCCAACGTGGTGGGGAAAGACATGACAGACAGTAGATCTCAGCGAAAGAATGCAATTGGTGGTAAGAAGGCAGGCACATCTGAGATGCGTGCAATGTTGGCCGCTCTCGACAAATCACAGGCCGTTATTGAGTTTGACCTAGATGGCACCATTCGGACAGCGAATGAAAACTTCCTAGGAGTGATGGAATATTCGCTAGACGAAATCGTCGGCCAACATCACCGTCTATTTGTTTCCTCTGATTTTGCTCAATCTAAGGAGTATAGAGATTTCTGGGATGAACTGCGTCAGGGCGTTTTTCAAACTGCCGAATATTTGCGCATCGGGAAGGGCGGGAAAGAGGTTTGGATTCAAGCAACCTACAATCCGATCCGGAACAAAAAGGGTGAGCCCTTCAAAGTGGTCAAATATGCGACCGACATCACAGATGTAAAAATGCACAATGCCGATTTTGAAGGTCAAATTGATGCGATCGGGAAATCTCAAGCGGTCATCCATTTTGACTTGAATGGCATTATTCTCGACGCGAACGAAAATTTTCTAGCCACGCTAGGTTACGAGCTTGATGAAATTAAGGGTGAACATCACCGGAAATTTGTCGAACATGAATATGGACAATCTCAAGAATACACCGATTTTTGGCAAGCGCTAGGCAGGGGCGAGTTCCAAGCGGCTGAATATAAGCGGATTGGTAAAGGCGGCAAGGAAGTTTGGATCCAAGCTTCCTACAATCCAATTTACGACCCCATGGGCCGGCCCTTTAAAGTCGTGAAATATGCGACCGACATCACCAAACAGGTAAATGATCGCCTGGAAAATAAACGCATTGGTGATATTGTTGACAAAAACCTAGAAAAAATTGTGGCCACTGTTTCGAATGCCAGTTCCAGTGCATCGGTGGCGGCTGATGTATCGGCTCAGACCGCAACGTCGGTGGCAACCGTTGCCGGGGCTGCAGAAGAGTTTCGCAAATCAGTTGAAGAAATTGCACAGACAACAACCGTGTCGCGTGATGCGGTTCGGCGCGCACTCGATGAAACCAAATCAGCGGATCAATCTACCGAAGCATTGGCAAAAGCAACTCAGTCCATGAACTCCATTGTTGAGATGATCAACAATATTGCGAGCCAAATTCATCTTCTTGCGCTCAATGCAACCATTGAAGCGGCACGGGCCGGTGAAGCAGGCAAAGGCTTTGCCGTAGTCGCGACAGAAGTGAAAACACTTGCGGACCAAGTGGCGTCTGCCACCGAAAG
>NVSO02000138.1 GCA_002401305.2 Rhodobiaceae bacterium
GATTCTGGTGGCACGAATTCTGGCGATGAGGGTGGCAATGAGTAAACGCATTGGGTTTTATTCGGGTAGTTTTGACCCGATTACTTTAGGTCATCTCGATATCATCAGGCGGTCTTTCCGGGTTGTTGATCATGTTGTGGTGGGCATTGGTGTGCACGCGAGCAAAAAGGCAATGCTGACCTTTGAAGACCGCAAAAGATTGATTGAGCAAGAAACGGCTCAAATGGCACAAGAGGCGGGCGGTCAAGTGAGCGTTGTCTCCTTTGACGGATTGGTTGTTGAAGCAGCGCGGGCAGCGGGCGCACAATTGATTTTGCGTGGCTTGCGCGGTATGTCTGATTTTGAGTATGAATCCCAGATGGTGGGGATGAATGCGATTTTGGCGCCCGACGTTGAAACAGCTTTTTTGACTGCTTCACCTGCGCTTCAGGTTATCTCTTCTACATTGGTACGTCAGATCGCGGCCATGGGCGGTGAGTTGACCCAATTTGTTCCACAAAGTGTGGCGGATGCTCTGTTAGCGCATTTTGCCGAGAAAAGTTGATTTAGGAGAATTCCATGCGGTCTTTGCAAAAGACATTTGCGGCTATAGCGGGCAGCCTTGCTTTGATGATGGCGATTTCTATCTCGGGTATTGCCCAAGCTGAAGAAGTAGCGCTTGATCCAGAAAATACATTGAACCTCTATTTGAAAGACGACGGGCTTGTCGTTATCAAATTGCGGCCTGATCTTGCCCCTAAGCATGTTGCGCGTTTGAAAACGCTGGCACGGGAAAAGTTTTACGACGGGATTGTCTTCCACCGTGTCATTCCAGATTTCATGGCGCAAACGGGTGATCCTACCGGTACTGGTACGGGTAGTTCTGACTATCCCGATGTACGGGCTGAATTTACAAACAAAGCTTCATTCGGCAAAGCAGGCATTTTGGGAATGGCGCGCAGTCAGCATCCAGACAGCGCCAATAGTCAGTTTTTCATCACGCTGGATGATGCAAGTTTCCTAGACCGGAATTACACCATTTTTGGCGAAGTGGTTTCGGGCATGAATTATGTAAACACAATTGCTGTGGGCGAACCCCCTGCAAATCCAGACAAAATTATCAAGATGCGCGTTGCGGCTGATCCTCAGGATTAAGTCTCTGCGTGGGCACATTTCAAGAAAGAGAAAACATGACTGATATCAAAGACCCAGAAAATACACTGTTTTTGGACTTGGAATCTGGTCGGGTGACGATTGAATTACGTCCTGACTTGGCTCCAAACCACGTAGCACGGATTAAAGAATTGGCACGGGAAGGGTTCTATGACGGGATCGTTTTCCACCGGGTTATTGAAGGCTTCATGGCGCAAGGTGGCGACCCTACCGGCACTGGCACCAGCGGCTCTGGCAAAAACTTGGCGGCTGAATTCTCAAAGGAGCCTCATACGCGCGGCGTATGCTCCATGGCTCGTTCGCAAAGCCCTGATAGCGCTGATAGCCAGTTCTTCATCTGCTTTGGCGATGCAAGCTTCCTTGATGGCCAATATACCGTTTGGGGCAAAGTGACTGACGGCATGGACTTTGTCGATGGCCTTAAGCGCGGCGAGCCTGTAAATGACCCAGACAAAATCGTTAAAATGTCTGTAGCTGCTGACGCTTCGTAATTTTTGTACGACCGATTTAAACCGGGCCTTCGGGCCCGGTTTTTCATTCAGCACTTGCGTTTAGGCGGCACTTGTCGCGACATTTTTTATTCGCAAGCTTTGATGCTGATGCTCCCAAAGGGATGTGACCCATGCGTGTTGACGCATTTGATTTTGATTTACCAGAAAAGAACATCGCGCTGCGCCCCGCACGGCCGCGCGATTCCGCACGCTTGTTGGTGATTGGTCCGCAGGGCGGCTCGCTCAAAGATGAGTGCGTGGGTGACCTTGCCTCCTTCTTAGAGCCGGGCGATGTGCTGGTTTACAATGATACCAAAGTTATTCCTGCGCGATTGCGCGGCACGCGGCGGCGTGTGGTGGGTGGCGCACACAAGGACGGTATTGCCGAAATTGAAGCGACCCTGCACAAACGTAATGACGCATCACATTGGGTGGCATTCTGCCGTCCCGCTAAGCGATTGAAGCCGGGTGATGTGATCCGGTTTGGAGACGATCTGTCTGCGGAGGTTTTATCCCGTGAGGGCGGCGAGGTTGAACTTGCTTTTTCTCAATCTGGCCCCGCACTCGATAGCGCAATTTTGACGCTGGGTGAAATGCCGTTGCCGCCTTATATCGCGAGCAAGCGGGATATGGACGCACAAGACGCGGCTGATTATCAAACTTTGTTTGCCAGAACGGCCGGGGCCGTAGCCGCACCGACAGCGGGATTACACTTTACACCCGCCATGATGGATAGTTTGGCGGCGCGAGGTGTGGAGACAGCGCGGGTAACCTTGCATGTGGGGGCTGGCACGTTTTTGCCTGTTTCGGTAGATGAAACTGACGACCATAAGATGCACGCTGAATGGGGCGTGGTGTCTCAAGAGGTGGTTGATCAACTCAACGCGGCACGCGCACGGGGCAACAAGGTGGTGGCGGTTGGCACGACATCTCTGCGTTTGCTCGAAAGTGCAGCGCGCGACGGGGAGCTTAAGGCGTGGTCGGGGGATACCGATATTTTCATCACCCCGGGGTATCAGTTCAATGCCGTTGATATTTTGATGACCAATTTCCACTTGCCTAAATCTACCCTCTTTATGTTGGTCTCGGCGTTTCGCTCGTTGGATGAAATGCAAGCGGCCTATGCCCATGCGATCAGCAATGACTACCGGTTTTATTCTTACGGTGATGGCTGCCTGATTTCTTGCGCCAACCCTTCTAATTAGAAAGTTTCGATTGTGAGCGACTTTACCTATGACTTGATGGCGGAAGATGGAGCGGCACGGCGCGGGGTGATCCATACGCCGCGCGGTGACATTCAAACACCGGCCTTTATGCCTGTTGGCACGGCTGGCACCGTGAAGGCGCTGTATCCGGGCCAAGTGAAAGATACCGGCGCTGATATTGTCTTGGGTAATACCTATCACTTGATGTTGCGTCCGGGGGCTGAAGAGATTGCCGCGCTTGGCGGTTTACACAAATTCATGAATTGGTCTGGGCCGATCCTAACCGACTCTGGTGGCTTCCAAGTGATGTCGCTTTCCAAGTTGCGTAAAATGACGGAGGAGGGTGTTGCCTTCCAATCTCATATTGATGGGCGCAAATTTATGCTGACGCCTGAGCGCAGTATTGAAATCCAATGTTTGCTCGGCTCTGACATTCAAATGGTGTTGGACGAATGCACGCCGTTCCCAGCAACTGAAGAGCAGACAAAGGTGTCGATGGAATTGTCGATGCGCTGGGCTAAACGCTCTAAGGATGCGTTTGTGAGCCAACCTCACCGGCTGCCGGGGCAAGCGCTGTTTGGCATCGTTCAAGGGGGTGTTTATCGGCACTTGCGCGAACAGAGTGCGGCGGGTTTGCAAGAAATTGATTTCCCTGGATATTCTATCGGCGGGTTGGCCGTGGGCGAGGGCCAGAAGGCGATGCTGGAGGTGCTTGAGTTCACAGCCCCGTTGTTGCCGAAAGAGAAACCGCGCTATCTGATGGGCGTGGGCACGCCTGACGACCTTGTGGAGGCTGTGTCGCGCGGGATTGATATGTTTGACTGTGTGATGCCAACACGCTCTGGTCGCCACGGGCAGATCTTCACGCGCTACGGTAAGTTGAACATGAAGAATGCCAAGCATGCTTCGGATGCGCGTCCGATTGATCCTAACGGTCCGTGTGAGGCGTCGCGGGACTATTCTCGGGCCTATCTGCATCATTTGATGAAGAGCGGAGAGATTCTGGGTCTGATGCTTTTGTCATGGCACAACATCGCTTATTACGAATCTCTGATGGCGCAAATGCGGGAAGCGATCTCTGAAGGTCGTTTTGGAGCATTTTATAGCCAGTTCAAAGCCGATCAGGAGGCGGGCGAACCTTAAAAATGTGGACAAGTATAGGTTTAGGAGGTTTTTTGCCAACTACCCGCAAAATAAAGCAAATTTCGACTATTTGTGGGTTGACCAAGACCGATCTTATTCATATGTTCCGCTCCGTTGCCAAGCAATAGTGCAACACCCTTTGGTGGGGGCCCATAGCTCAGCTGGTAGAGCGGCTGACTTTTAATCAGTAGGTCACAGGTTCGAACCCTGTTGGGCTCACCATTCAAA
>NVSO02000139.1 GCA_002401305.2 Rhodobiaceae bacterium
GCGGGAAGAGGGTTTGCAAAGCATATTCCACCTTCGTGGCGCCCGGCCCAGCTGCTTTATCAATCAAGCCAAGTATGCCGGAGCGTAGAGGCGGAAGGTTCCAATTTATGTGTGTCATAGCGGGCCTCGTAAAAGAGAGTTTATTATAGTCCAATTGGACTGTAATAAACTCGAGAAAGGTTTGTCAAGGAACCCGAAAGGCAATAGACCGGAGATAAGGAAAGGTTGATCTGTGCCCAAAATCGTAGACCACGACAAATATCGCGCTGAAATCGTCGAGAAAGCTGCGCCCATTTTTTCCGCCCACGGATTTAATGGCTTGGGCATGCGCCAAGTTGCCGAGCAGTTAAACATGTCAAAAAGCGCGCTCTATCACTACTTCCCCTCCAAGGAGGAATTGTTCGCGGCCTGCACCAGATTTGTCGTTGGTCGTGATGAGGAAAAAGCAACGGCACCGGCAATAACCGGAACGCCCGAAGAGAGATGCAGGCAACTCACCGTCGTCATTCTCGAAATCGAAAAGGAGTTCCCCGGTGAATTGTACCTGTTGGTTGACTACATAAGAGCCAAATCCAGTAGTGAAATCGCTCGCGATGAAAACATGCAACACGCCAATGAGCGTTACCTCTCAATGGTGTCGCACTACGTAGGTGAGGCCGCCGCCCCCCGCGTGTTGGGCGTCGCCTTGGGCGGTCTAGTGCAGCGTCTATTTGATGGCATGACGACCAGCATGGACGACATTGAGCGCTGGATGTTGGATGCATTGTTGAGCGAAGCGTAGGTTAGAGAAGTTCGGCACTAACGAGAAATGGATTGCCGAAACAAATCAGGCAATGACACAAATGGAGAGTGTGCCGCCGCCAGCACCTCCTTCGTCATTTTGGGGCTTGTCCCGTAGATCCATGGTGCCGCGAGGGAAAGGGATGAGCAAGCCCATTCGCCTCCTCCAAAAAGACTCTCAAATGACTTTGTAGCTGAGTTGATATCGCAATGTCTTGGACGGAAAGTTGCAGGAAACCTTGACAAAATGAGAAAAATTCAGATATAGGTCATACGGTTAAAGCAAATGACCTAACGAGGATTGCAATGGCAGATTGGGATGATGTAATTGATCTCACCAAATTGGGGGGCTGGCTAACCGAACAAGGATTTGGGAGTGCGCCCCTTGAAGGCG
The DNA here is from genome assembly GCA_002401305.2 of Rhodobiaceae bacterium. Classification (GTDB taxonomy): domain Bacteria; phylum Pseudomonadota; class Alphaproteobacteria; order Parvibaculales; family Parvibaculaceae; genus NORP139. The sequence continues at coordinate 1,175 of NVSO02000139.1, forward strand.
CTGCCTTGCTGGCGGGAGGCACTCAGAATTTCCTGCTGCGTTTTCAACACAACGGTCGCGATTTTGTGCTGCGCCGTCCGCCGCGCCACTTGCGGGCAAATTCTAGTGAGACCATGCGGCGCGAAGCTCGGGTCCTTGCAGCCATTGCCAAAACCGATGTGCCCCATGCAAAATTAATTGCAGCCTGCGGTGACGAAGAGGTGATCGGTGCAGCGTTCTATTTGATGGAGCCTGTAGACGGATTTAACCCAACAACTGGTTTGCCCGATTTCCATGCTGGTGATCCCACAGTACGTCGACGTATGGGCTTTGCATTGGTCGAAGGTATAGCAGCGCTGGGCCAAGTTGATTACCGCGCGGTGGGGCTTGAGGGCTTTGGAAAACCAGATGGATTTTTGGAACGCCAAGTAGGCCGCTGGCAAAGTCAACTCGACGGGTACGCAACATTTGAGGCGTGGCCCGGGGCCGCTGATTTACCCGGCGTTGACCGGGTCGCCAAATGGTTGAGTGATCATGTGCCAGCGAATTTTCAACCCGGCATCATTCACGGCGACTACCATCTTTCCAATGTGATGTACCACCCCGATACCCCCGAGCTTGCCGCCATTGTTGATTGGGAACTCTCAACCATCGGCGACCCGCTGTTGGACCTTGGTTGGTTGATGGCGACATGGCCAGAGCCTGATGGCACTGGATTGGGGGCTGTGGGCACAACCCCCTGGGAGGGGTTCCCAACAATCGGGGAAATGATTTCCCACTACGGCGATCGCAGCACACGCAGCTTAGATGCCATTTCTTGGTACGGCGTATTGGCGTGCTTCAAGCTGGGGATTATTCTCGAGGGCACCTATGCGCGCGCCTGTGCTGGCAAAGCGCCTAAGGACATTGGCGACCGCCTTCACGCGACAACACTTGGGCTGTTTGAACGCGCTCAAACTTTGATGGCTTAGAAAGGCTTTGAGATGATTGGATTTGATTTTGCCGGAAAAACCGTCCTGATCGTGGGCGGGTCCAGCGGCATTGGCAATGGCACGGCGCACAAATTTCGCAACGCCGGGGCAGACGTACATGTTTGGGGTACACGTCCTACAGCAGCCAACTATGCCGATGAAGAAGGCTCAGATTTGGAAGGGTTGCACTATGCGTGCATGAATGTTTCTGACTTTGATGCGGTGGATGCCTATGAAGCCCCCTTTGCCAAATTAGATGTACTGGTGCTGTGTCAGGGAACTGTGCGCTATCGCCGGGCGGAATTTGAACGCCAAGGCTGGGACGAGGTGATGGATGTCAACGTTAACTCGGTGATGCATATTTCCCAAAAATTTAAAAACAACCTCGCCGATACAAAGGGCTCAATCATTATTGTCAGCTCCATCTCAGGCTTCAGAGCCAATATTGGTAACCCGGCTTATGCCGCTTCCAAAGCTGCGGCTGTAAGTCTCTGCAAAACATTGGGCGCAGCATGGGCATCTGACGGCATCCGCGTAAACGGCATTGCGCCCGGCTTAGTCGCCACAAAACTCACCAGAGTAACAACGGATAATGACCGCCGCCGGGAGGGAGCCATTGCGCGCATTCCTGCTGGAAGATTGGGCACGCCCGATGACATGGCCGGGCCGATCCTCTTTCTCGCGTCACCCGCCGCGTCCTATGTGAACGGACAAACACTGATGGTTGATGGCGGCTTGGCGCTTGCCTAATACAGAACTTACCACCGAATTAGAGGACATGTTATGAACTTTGAACACACCGATAAGACGAAAGAAATGATCGCGCGGGTCGAATCCTTTATGGAGGCGCATGTTTATCCAATCGAGAAAGAACATCACGATTGGAACCGCAATCCAGAAAACCTCTGGAAGCACTGGCCCGGGATTGATGGGTTAAAAGCAAAGGCAAAGGCGGAAGGTCTCTGGAACCTGTTCCTGCCGGAAGAATATGGCGACCTAAGCCCGGGGCTAAGCAATCTGGAATATGCACCGCTGGCCGAAATCATGGGACGTCTTCCGTTTTCATCGGAAATTTTCAACTGTTCAGCGCCGGACACGGGCAATATGGAAGTGCTCGCCAAGTTTGGATCTGAGCAACAGAAGAAAGATTGGCTCGTACCGCTGATGAACGGCGAGATCCGTTCAGCCTATCTGATGACAGAGCCACAGGTGGCCTCCTCGGATGCAACAAATATCGAAACAGAAATTCGCAGTGACGGGGATGATTATGTCATCAACGGGCGCAAGTGGTGGATCTCTGGGATAATGGACCCGCGCTGTAAACTTCTGTTGTTGATGGGGAAAACCGATGCATCAGCGCCGCGTCACAAACAACAGTCCACGGTTATCATTCCACGTGACACCCCCGGCATTACCATTGTCCGTAATCAGACTGTTTTCGGAAACATGAATTCGCCCGGCGGGGAAGCAGAACTTCTTCTGGAGAATGTCCGTATTCCCAAGTCGAACATTATTTTGGGCGAAGGCAAGGGATTTGAAATCGCACAAGGTCGTCTTGGCCCCGGTCGCATTCATCACTGTATGAGATCGATTGGTCAGGCACAACGCACCCTTGAAATCATGTGCCAGCGCGTAACGGAACGCACGACTTTTGGTCGTAAGCTGTCTCAACGCAGTTCCATCCGTCAAGATATCGCCAAGTCATACTGCGAGATCGAGCAA
>NVSO02000014.1 GCA_002401305.2 Rhodobiaceae bacterium
GGACATGTTCCGCTACCCCGGCATTCGCTCTGATTCTGACATGTATACGTTGGGATATTCTTTTCGTCCGTGGAAAGAAGCCAAAGCCATTGCTGATGGGCCCTCCATTCTAAAATACCTCAAAGACACCGCAGAAGATTACGGCATCGACAAGAAAATTCGCTACGGCCAGCACGTTAAGCGTGCGAGCTGGGACAGTGGGCAAGCACGGTGGACTGTTGACGTGGAGCGCGGCCCTGAAAAAGAGCTCGTGCAATACACCTGCAACTTCCTTTTCATGTGCAGCGGCTATTTCAATTATGCTGGCGGCTACACACCGGACTTCCCGGGCATTGAAAACTTCAAAGGTCGTGTCGTGCATCCACAAAAATGGACCGACGACATCGACTATGACGACAAAAAGGTTGTGGTTATTGGCAGTGGCGCCACTGCGGTTACCTTGGTGCCATCTATGGCGGACAAGGCTGAGCATGTAACGATGCTACAACGCTCCCCCACTTACATGGTGTCGCGCCCTTCTGTAGATAAACTTGCAAATACGTTGCGCCGCTATCTTCCGATCAAATTGGCTTACGGCATTACACGCTGGAAAAATGTGCTCATGGGCATGTATTTCTTCAATCTATGTCGCCGCTCTCCAGAGTTTGTCAAAGGTAAGCTGCTGGGCGCATTGAAAGATGTTTCGGTTTCAGATGCCGATATTAAAGAGCACTTCACACCTAAGTATAATCCGTGGGACCAGCGCCTTTGCTTGGTGCCGGACGGGGATATGTTCAATGCCTTGAAGGATGGGTCGGCCTCTATCGTCACAGACCACATTGATCAGTTCACCGAGACTGGCATCAAATTGAAATCTGGCAAGACGCTTGATGCAGATTTGGTTGTGACAGCAACCGGGCTGGACTTGCAGGTGTTGAGCGGGCTGGAAATTACCGTGGATGGCAAATTGATGGATCTGTCTAGCACCATTAATTACAAAGGTATGATGTACAGTGACATTCCAAACCTAGCCTCCTCCTTTGGGTATACGAATGCATCATGGACACTCAAATGCGATTTGACGTGCGGCTATGTCTGCCGAATCCTCAAACACATGGACGCGAAAGGTGTGCAGCAATGTACCCCGCGCAATACCGATCCAGATATTGAGCTGGAACCGTGGTTGGACTTTTCTTCAGGGTACGTGCAACGCGCTGTTGCCAAATTCCCTAAACAAGGGGTCAAGACACCTTGGAAGCTGCACCAGAACTACGTTAAAGACATCGTTTCCCTGAACTTTGGTGGACTGGATGACGGCGTCATGGAATTTCGCAAAGCAACTGGGGAAGTTCCCGCGCTTAAGAAGGCTATTGCAGCGGAGTAAACACAGGTTTATTGGGGTTTCAATTCCCACAGAATTTGAAAGGCCATCGCTTCTGCGGTGGCCTTTTGTGTTGGGCAACCATTGCTGGACTGCTTCAAGTAATCAGGATGAGGATTATTTCGGCTCTAGCGCTCACATTCAATCTGTCGATTGCCATGGTTAACATCGCTCTCTATAGTGCCGTGACCCACGCAATTGGGGATCAAATTAATCTGAGGGAAAACTTATGTTCAAAAAATTGATTGCGTCAGCAGCTGTTTTGGTTGCCATGTCTACTGCCTCTTTCGCAGCAGACGCTGTACAAGTTGAGTTCACCCAAGCCGACGGCTCTGTTTCAGTTGTTAGCTTCATGGCTGACGGCACGTTCACCAGCACAACTGGCGGCACCGGCACATATTCTAACGATCTTGCCACAAACACTCTCTGCATCACACCTGCTGGCCAAAGCCAGCTTTGCGGTGTTGCAGAAAAGCCAGTAACAAAAGCGGGTGACACCACCACTTTGACTGGCGACTCTGGAACTGTGACTGCTAAATTGCTCACAGATATTCCACAGCCGTAAGCAAGATTGTCAGGCATCGTCTTTATGCCTGCACATCATAGAAAGGTTCGTGATCGAAGCATCACGAACCTTTTTTCCTATGGGCGGTACACAGAAATTTAGATACACTGCCCATAAAGAGAGCGTGCCGCCTCCAGCGTAAGCTCCACGGGGTTACCACCCGCACACGGATCAACGATTGCGGCGGCGGCGAGTGTTTCGATTTGTTTGTCATCCACGCCGAGCCCGCTTAAGCGATCTGGTACGCGCAAGCTTTCGCGCATCTCCCTTAGATGATCATAAAATCCGTCGAACCCACCGGCAATGTCAAGGTAGGCTGCAATTCTTTCGATCCGGGTTTCAATCGCGGGGCGGTTGAATTTCAAAACGTACGGCATCACCACCGCATTGGTCATGCCGTGATGGGTGTTGTAAATTGCCCCCACGGGATGGGAGAGCGCATGGATGGCCCCAAGGCCTTTTTGAAAGGCCACCGCCCCCATAGATGCCGCACTCATCATATGGCCACGTGCCACAATGTCTGTCGGATCGGCTACAACGCGGGGCAAGTTTTCGTTGACCAAACGCATGCCCTCAAGCGCGATGCCTTGGCTCATGGGATGGTAAAACGGCGAACTGAAAGCCTCTAGGCAATGGATAAAAGCGTCCATGCCGGTACCCACAGTGATCACCTCAGGCAGGCCCACTGTTAACTCAGGGTCGCTGATCACAATTGAGGGCAAAATCTTGGGATGAAAAATGATCTTTTTAACGTGGGTCACAGAGTTGGTCAGAACAGATGCGCGTCCAACTTCTGATCCCGTGCCTGCTGTTGTGGGGACGGCAATGATGGGATAGATGGCGCCCGCGTTTGCGCGGGTCCATTGATCACCCACATCCTCATAGTCCCACACAGAACCCGACTGGTCGGCCATGAAGGCAATTAATTTTCCAAGGTCGATGCCGGAGCCACCGCCAAACACGATCACACCATCATGGTTTCCCGCTTTGAAAACCTCAACGCCCGCCGCCAAATTCAGCTCTGTTGGATTGGGATCAACGTCGGCGAACATCGCATGGCCCAAGCCTGCTACCTCAAGCAGCTCGAGGGCATTTTGGGTAATCGGTAGCTTGGCGAGACCTCTATCTGTCACCAGTAGAGGCCGCGCGATGCCCGCTTGTGCGCAGGCATCAGCCAATTCGCAGATACGCCCTGCGCCAAAACGAATAGCGGTTGGGTAGGACCAATCTGCGATCAGTGTCGGGTCACTCATCAGAGGCTTTTCCGCATGTGGTAGGATTTTGGACGAGTCAGATTGTGGAAGCCGATCTCGGACAGCGCGCCGCCGCGACCGGTATCTTTGCACCCTGTCCAGCAGAGGGCGGGGTCAAGGAAATCTGCCCGGTTCATAAACACTGTGCCGGTTTCGATCTGCTCACCGATGTTTGCAGCCCGCTGTGCATCTTGCGTCCACAGTGAAGCGGTGAGACCAAAAGCACTGTCATTCATCAGAGCCAATGCTTCTGCGTCAGACTTCACTTTCATGATGCCCACGACAGGACCAAAACTTTCCTCCTGCATCACCCGCATATCATGAGTGACGTTGGTCAAGATTTGAGGCATCAAATAGGTGCCCCCGTCTTGGGGGAAGAGTGCAGGATCAATCATTGCTTTTGCACCCGCGGCCAGCGCGTCACTGGTTTGACCTCGGACTTCCTCGGCAAAGCGAATGTTGGCCATTGGTCCCAGTGTCGTTTCTGGATCTAATGGATTTCCCAATTTGTATTGATTGACGATGGCGATCGATTTTTCGACAAAGTCATCGTAGAGATTTTCATTCACGTAGATGCGCTCAATGCCGCAACAGCATTGACCGGAATTAAACATGGCTCCGTCAATGAGCGTGTCTACGGCTGCATCAAGGTCGGCATCTTCCATCACGTAGCCGGGGTCTTTACCCCCTAGCTCCAGTCCCAATGGTGTGAAGGTTCCAGCGGCAGCCCGCTCAATGGCGCGCCCGCCTCCCACAGAACCTGTGAAGTTCACAAAGTTAAAGCTACGGGCTTTCAACAGGTCTTCGGTCGTGCCGTGATCGAGGAAAAGATTGATGAAGATGTTTTCGGGCAAACCAGCTTCGGCAAAAGCACGGACCATGCGCTCTCCCACAAGCACTGTTTGACTGGCGTGTTTGATCACCACGGCATTGCCCGCGATCAATGCGGGTGCGACCGTATTGATCGCTGTGAGATAGGGATAGTTCCACGGCGCGATGACGAAGACGACCCCGTGCGGTTCGCGCACGATGCGACGTTCGAAGTCATTTGAGGTTTCGATTTCGATCGGGGCGAGAACGCGTGCGGCAATGTCAGACATGTAATTTGTGCGGTCATCCACACCGCCAAACTCGCCCCCGTATCGCACAGGACGGCCCATCATGTGGGCAAGCTCTGGCACAACTTCGTCATTCATTTCGTTGAGACGCGCCACGCCTTTTTTAACCAAAGCAATACGGTCGGCGAGAGGACGTGCCGCCCAGTCGCGCTGAGCCGCGCGCACTGCATCGACAGCTTTTGCCGCCTGCGCTGTTTCCATGGTGGGGCGTTCTGCAAACACAGACCCGTCAATAGGGGAGATACAGGTAATAATTTTCGACATTTTATGCTCTTTCAAAACCACGTGCCAGATCCCAATCGGTCACGCGTCGATTATACTCTAACTGCTCCCAACGGGCGGCGTGCAGGTAGTGGTCCAC
>NVSO02000140.1 GCA_002401305.2 Rhodobiaceae bacterium
AGAATAAGCTTATCAGCGCCCTTAACGGCTCTGGTTATGTCGTTTAGGCGTTTTTGAGACTGGGCATCTACCTCCCAGATCATCGAAAAATCTTCGTCTGGAAGAACGGACCCATCTTTTGATGGCAGGTCCCGTACGTGTCCATAGGACGCGAGTACGATGAAGTTCTTTCCCAGATACTTATTGATCGTCTTCGCCTTGGAAGGCGATTCTACGATGACGACGTCCATTCAGGCCTCGGTTTCGCTCAAAAAAGTCAAATAATACAATTGCTTAACGACATTTAGGGTTCTTCAGATAGCAGCATCGCGGCGCCGCAAATCACTTAATACTCTTAATCCCGTTTCGCTGAAACATGGTGAAAAGAAATCAAGCTGTCAAATAAGACAGCGAATAACCCAATTTTTCTGGAGATATGTCTTAAAGCTTCTCACGTCAATACACTTAAAAAGTGTATTGCAAAGACAAATGCATCTTTTAGTATGGTGAAATAAACCTGACGTTTCATTATGTGCGCCTGTTCCCCTTTGAGTGCAATGCCTAATACGGCCAAGTCAAAGGAACTGGTGAGGGAATGCAGGATCATGCTGAAAGGAGTGGCCGGTGGAAGATGAAACCCTTAAAGAAATCCTGAGCAGAGCTGAGGATGTAGGTCGGAAAAGAGGGCGCAGTAAGCATCCTGATCAACTGGCGGCCTATGCTTTTGATTTGCTTATCGTGCTGCGGTCTCTAACGAAGGATCGCAAACACGCATTTTTATCCTTTCTTATCGGTGTTGCAGCGGAAGAAGCGATTCGACTTGCGGAAGGCCATAAAAGCTCTGGCCCCTCGTTTGATCAAGAAAAACAAGAATCTGTGGATAGCGCCTTAGGGGATGAAGTTGCCCCTCCTTCAGCCGCGACGGCCGCGGCCCATTAGGGCAATCGACGTTTGCAGAAGGACTACTGGCCTATACTTCTGACTGAATTGCGGGAGCGGGTATCAAGGCGATGCCTCCTCCTGCTTCTCTATGTAAGTGGCCGGACAATTCCAATTCAATCAAAACAATACTGATCGTGGAGAGCGGCAGACTTGTGTGCTGTACAATCTCATCGCGATGAATGGGGACGGGGCCAAGGCATTCTAGGATCGCAGTGCGCTCACTATGGGTGGGGTCTGCTTTGTGATTTGGCATGGAGGGCTCCTCTCTGTAGTGCTGGGATCGATGGTTTTCTTGGAGGGCGTTCAAGGTGGGGAGAGCTGCGAGGATATCGTCCACCGTTTCGATGAACACAGCCCCTTGCCGGAGCAGGTCATTGTTGCCCTTTGCCCGTGGGTCAAGGGGAGAGCCTGGGACCGCCATGACGTCTCTGTTCTGCTCTAAGGCATAACGGGCGGTGATAAGAGAGCCCGACCGGAGTGCGGCTTCGACAACCACAACACCTGCGGAGATACCGGAGATGAGACGATTACGTCTCGGGAAATGACGCCCTTGGGGTTTTGTTCCCGGTGGCATTTCACTGATGAGGACGCCGCGCTCAATGATTGCGTCTTGGAGAGCTTGATTCTCTGGGGGGTAATAATTGTCGATGCCCCCGGCAATGACTGCGCAGGTGCCAGTGTCGAGTGAGGCTTGATGACAGGCTGTATCAATGCCGCGCGCCAGGCCCGATACAACGGTGACATTATTTTTCCCTAGTCCGGTCGCTAGGTCTGCTGCCATGCGTCGCCCTGCTGCAGACGCGTTGCGGGCGCCCACCATGGCCACGCAACTACGTGACAGGAGAGATAGATCGCCTTTGGAGATGATCAGGGGTGGGGTGGGGTCTGTTTGGGCGAGGAGAGGCGGGAAATCAGGTTCGTCAAAAAAGGTCAGCGTGGCCCCGAGTTTTTCAATGCGCGCCCACTCTGCGTCGACTTCACGTTTGCTTGCTCGTTTGATCGGGCGTTTGCGACCGCCCCGCGCAGCCAAGTCTGGCAGGGCGTCATAGGCTTCTTTCGCCGAGCCGTAATATTTAAGCAGATCATGGAATGTAACGGGGCCGACGTTCTCGCTTCTGATGAGAGCCAAGCGAGCGCGTCGTTCTTGCATATCGGACATGAGTTAGCGCCTGTTAGGGCTCTAACTGGTCGGTGTGCTGTCGTCCGGTGTCTCAGTTTTTTTCTCGCCGATACGAGGCTCATCGCCAGCTAATAGCCGTGAAATATTTTCCCTATGAGCAAAATATATCAGAGCGGTGAGCACACAGCTAAGTATCACAAATTGCATTTGTCCCAGCCATGCAAGGTAAATGGGTGTTGCTGCCGCCGCGACAAGAGCTGCCAAGGACGACATGCGGAATACAGCCGCGGTTGCAAGCCATGTTAGGCAGAACAAAAGACCTACCGGCCAGTAGAGGGCGAGCAGAAGGCCGATGAAGGTAGAGATGCCTTTGCCGCCTTTGAACTTTAGCCAGACAGGGTAAAGGTGGCCCAGAAATGCACCAATGGCAGCAATAGAGGCCACTTCAGCGTGATCGCTGAGTTGAATTGCCAAGACAACAGCGACTGCACCTTTTCCGGCATCGCCAATAAGGGTGCCAATGGCGACCCATTTATTGCCCGTACGCAGAGCATTTGTTGCGCCGATATTCCCTGAACCGATGGAACGAATATCGCCCAATCCTGCTAAATTGGTTAGAATTAGACCAAAGGGTATAGACCCCAAGAAATAGCCACCGACTAATGCGAGGGCCCATTCAAGAAATGGGAACGTCCAACTAATGTCACTCATTCGGAGCTTTCCTATTTAGTTAGCGAGGCGGCGAGGGCGATGATGGCCAGCGTGCCTGAAAATGATTAAGCCGAATGAACAATCTTGCCGGCGACCATCGTATGGAGTGCACGGCCTTGCATGCGTCGTTCATCCCACGGAGAATTTTTCGATTTCGACTTCAATTTGTCTCGGGCCAAAATCCACGGTACATCAATATCGATAAGGGTTAAATCCGCCGCCGCGCCTTTACGCATATGTCCCACCTTCAGACCAAGCAGGTCCGCAGGGGCGCTTGTCATTGTTTGTAGCAAGCGGGGCAGCGTGATTTGCTCTTGATGAACGAGCGCCAAAGTTGCGGGCAGTAATGTTTCCAAACCAATCGCGCCAAACGCGGCTTGCTGGAAGGGTAGGCGTTTTGTTTCGGGGTCTTGCGGGTCGTGTCCTGAGACAACAACGTCGATGGTGCCATCTGCAACGGCTTCAACAAGGGCTTGGCGGTCTTCTTCGCGGCGCAAAGGAGGGTCCAATTTGCAGAAGGTCAGGTATTTCCCGATGTCATTTTCGTTCAACGTCATATGGGCAGCTGAGGCGCCGCAGGTGACGGGCAAGCCTTTGGCCTTCGCCAAACGAATGGCTTCGATGGATTCAATGCAGGTGACTTGGGACACGTGGTAGCGCCCGCCGGTGATCTCTACCAAGCGTAGGTCCCGTTCAATGGCGATGACTTCGGCAGCTTTGGGGATGCCTTGGAGGCCAAGACGGGTGGCCAGCTCACCTTCAGTCATCACGCCATCTGCGACCAAGGCAGGTTCATGCGCATGTTGAACAATGAGGGCGTCAAAGAATGTTGCGTAGCTCAGCGCGCGCCGCATGATTTGGGGATGGGCGAGGTAATGAGTGCCGTCTGTGAAGGCAACGGCTCCTGCCTCTCCAAGCAAACCCATCTCAGTCATCTCTTCGCCGCGTAGACCTTTGGTCAAGGCGCCCATGGGGTGAACGCGGACGATGGCTGTGTCGCGGGCTCTGCGGGCAATGAAATCGACCAGTGCAACGTCATCAATGACGGGGGTGGTGTTGGGCATCACAATAATGGTGGTGACACCACCGGCAGCAGCAGCTTTGCTGGCACTGCCTAAGGTTTCGCGATGTTCAGCGCCGGGTTCACCGGTAAAGACCCGCATATCAACGAGGCCGGGGCAGAGTACTTTTCCGTTGCACTCAATAATTTCTGCATCACTTGGCGCGCCGTCTTTAAAGAGGGCGGGGCCGAAATCAGCGATCAATTCGTCTTTGACCAAAAGGTGGCCTGTCTCGTCGTATCCCGATGCGGGGTCGATCAAGCGGGCGTTCAAAAATGCGATGGTGCTCATGACACGCCTCCAGTGGGTAGATTGCGAGAGAGGATGTCTAGAACAGCCATGCGGACGGCAACGCCCATTTCTACCTGCTCTTTAATGACGGATCGATTGATGTCATCGGCAACAGCGCTGTCGATTTCCACGCCCCGGTTCATGGGGCCGGGGTGCATGATCAATGCTTCGGGGCTGGCGATGGAAAGCTTGTCGTAGTCCAAACCGAAGTAGCGGTAGTATTCGCGCACGGAGGGGACAAAGGACCCATTCATGCGTTCAAGTTGAAGACGCAGCATCATGACGATGTCGGCGTCTTCCAACCCTTTTTCCATGTCGGTATAGACTTCAACACCTAGTCGTTCTGCATCCGTTGGCAACAATGTAGGCGGGGCGACCAAACGCACACGTGCGCCCATGATGTTGAGTAGGAGGATGTTTGAACGGGCTACACGCGAATGCATGATGTCGCCACATATCGCCACGATTAGACCCTCAAGGCGGCCTTTGCGACGGCGAATGGTCAAAGCGTCGAGGAGGGCTTGTGTGGGATGTTCGTGACGGCCGTCGCCCGCATTGATAACCGAGCAGCTCACTTTGCGCGCCAGCAATTCAACCGCGCCACTATCGGAGTGCCGCACGACCAGAAGGTCTGGGTGCATGGCATTCAGAGTTGTCGCGGTATCGACCAGCGTTTCCCCCTTTTTGATGGACGAGTTTTTGACTGACATATTCATGACGTCGGCGCCGAGCCGTTTGCCTGCCAGCTCAAACGAGCTTTGGGTGCGGGTGGAGGCTTCGAAAAAGAGATTGATTTGGGTGCGACCGCGCAGAACCGAATTCTTTTTGTTCGCTTGACGGTTCTGATCTACATAGCCGTCAGCCAGATCTAGGATTGCGTTGATCTCTTGAGGAGTCAGTCCATCGATCCCCAATAAATGGCGATGTGGAAAGGTGAGGTCGGCTGTGTGTGTTTGTGCGCTCATTAAAGGTGCATTCTATAGAGCCCGGAGGCGGTTTTGGCAAGTTTCCAAGCATTAACGTAAAGGGGAAGGGCGGAAACAGTACGATTTCCCCCAATCATCAGATGCGCATGAAGTGATAAACCAACCGCCGGCGTTTGAGAACGCCAATTTGTCAGAAAGCGATGCACGCTAGAAAGAAATTGCAAAACAGAGGGAGGTCGGCTGAAACCAATCAGATTGATCTGCTGAGGCGGTCATTTCAAACCTTTAGCTTGTTTGGTTCTGTGGGAAAATATTTGCCCTCAGTGCATTCAATCTTCATCGTTTTCACAGTTTACAAGAAGGCACTTCGAATTCCTTCCTAGAACAAGACTGATAGGCCAACTCGTCTTGCTGTCATCCAAGGATATTTCAACAAACAAATCTTGATTCTCGAAAGTTTGAAGCTCTTGAATCAATCCTTTTATGGTTTTTCCTCTGGTCACCCATTCAGGGTTTTTATTTACTGTCACAATAAGCCTCCGGCACGATTTTGGTTCACTACACTCGTAATAACTCTAGCTGCGTCTGTATTCTCTTCAAGTGAAGAAATACAGGGCAGCTGGGATGGTGAATGCTGCGAGTAATGTGGAGCCGGTGATGAGGCTTGCCATGAGTGTTGCATCGCCGCCTAGCTGGCGGGCGAGGATGTAGGAAGACGACGCGCCGGGGACTGCAGAGCATAGCAGA
>NVSO02000141.1 GCA_002401305.2 Rhodobiaceae bacterium
TCAACGCCTGCCAACAACATCACAATCCGGTCAATGCCCGGTGCGATACCACCGTGAGGCGGGGCGCCAAATTTGAACGCATTCAACATGCCGCCAAATTTCTCTTCCACAACTTCTGGTCCGTAGCCTGCAATATCAAAGGCTTTGTACATGATGTCAGGACGGTGGTTCCGGATCGCGCCAGAAGACAACTCAATGCCATTACATACGATGTCATATTGGTAGCCCAAAATGTCCAGCGGGTCTTGGGTCTCCAAAGCTTCCAAGCCACCTTGCGGCATGGAGAATGGATTGTGTGAGAAGTCGATCCGTTTTTCTTCCTCATTGTATTCGTACAATGGGAAGTCAACGACCCAGCAAAAGCGGAAGCCTTCCGTTTCGGAAACACCCAGCTCTGTACCAATGCGCTGACGTGCGGCACCGGCCAAGGTTGCTGCTGGAAGTTCTTTGTCACAGGCAAAGAAGAGTGCATCGCCTGCACCCACGCCCGCTTTAGCGGCCATGCCTTGCAAAACTTCAGCCGGGAAGAATTTGGCAATTGGGCCTTTACCGGCAAGGGCGCCATCAACTTCTTCAAAGATGATGTAACCAAGACCGGCTGCTTCCATTTCTTTACGCGCCCAGTCGTTGAGCTTGTCAAAGAAGGACCGTGGCTGAGCTGCGGCCCCAGGAGCTGGAATACCGCGTACCACACCGCCCTTTTGAACGATGTTTTTGAACGCTTTAAACTTCACTTCGTCTGGTGTGAAGAACTCGCTGACATCAGTGATAAGGATCGGGTTACGCAAATCTGGTTTGTCTGACCCATACTTCATCATCGCTTCTGCGAATGGAATACGGGGGAAAGCGCCCTGCGCTACGGGACGGCCATCAGCGAACTCTTCGAACAGACCGTGCAACACAGGCTCAATGGCTTGGAACACGTCTTCCTGGGTCACAAAGCTCATTTCGATGTCGAGTTGGTAGAATTCACCGGGAGACCGGTCGGCACGTGCATCTTCGTCGCGGAAACAAGGAGCGATTTGGAAATAACGGTCGAAGCCCGACACCATGATCAGTTGTTTAAACTGCTGTGGCGCCTGTGGGAGTGCATAAAACTTGCCGGGGTGCTGACGCGCTGGCACCAGAAAGTCACGTGCGCCTTCTGGGCTTGAGGCGGTCAAGATCGGCGTTTGAAACTCCCGGAAACCAGTTTCTACCATCCGCTTGCGGATTGAGGATATGATATCGGAGCGCAACACGATATTTTTGTGAAGCGTTTCACGGCGCAAATCGAGGTAGCGATAACGCAAACGTGTCTCTTCTGGATAATCTGGCTCACCAAATACAGGCAATGGCAATTCTTCGGCAGCGGACAGCAATTCAGCCTCAAGCACTAGCACTTCAATCGCGCCGGTCGAAAGGTTGTCATTTGTTGTTTCTGCAGAACGCGCCACAACAGGTCCATCTACACGGATGACACTTTCAGCCCGCACAGCTTCTGCGATTTTGAACGCATCTTTATGGTCTGGATCGAACACCAATTGGGTGATGCCGTAGTGATCGCGCAGGTCAATGAAGAGCAAGCCCCCATGGTCTCTGATCCGGTGTACCCAGCCAGAAAGGCGGACGGTTTCACCCACTTGGGGTTTGGCGAGCTCGCCACAGGTGTGACTACGAAATGCATGCATGGTCATAAAGCCTTAGACTCAGGAGAAAAGTTCAGAGAATCGATAGTGTAGCTGGTTCGATATTCCACTACGGAGATGTTTATATGGGCGAAAAGCACACGGATCGAGCTCTTTTGTCAAGCTTGAGGCCTTATTTTACCAGAAAGAGGCCATTTGAGTGGTTTCGAGCGGGACAGACGGCAAAAATTGAGCTAAAAATCTCCCCCTATGAACATGATTACAACAACATCCGCGCTCGAGGTGGCCTGTAAAGACCTCTCCCAAGCGCCCTACGTAACCGTTGATACTGAGTTTATGCGGGATCAGACCTATTGGCCTAAGCTTTGCCTCATCCAAGTGGCACGGCAGGGGGCTGAGTATGTGATTGACCCGCTGGCTGAGGGCTTGGACCTTGCAAGCTTTTATGACCTGATGCGGAATAAGGCCATTGTGAAGGTCTTTCACGCAGCGCGGCAGGATATCGAGATATTCTTCCACGAGGCCGACGCTATTCCTGATCCTCTCTTTGACACGCAAGTGGCTGCGATGGTCTGTGGATTTGGCGAGTCTGTGGGATATGAAACGCTGGTCCGCAAATTGTCGAATGGCAGTGTTGATAAATCCAGCCGTTTCACGGATTGGTCCCGTCGCCCGCTCACGCAAAAACAACTCGACTATGCGGTTGCCGACGTCACCTACTTACGTACTATCTACGAGAAGTTGGCCGTTCAGATTACGCAATCCAACAGAACCCAATGGGTCTCTGACGAGATGTCTATTCTGCAAAGCCCCTCCACCTATCACCTTGAACCTGTGAATGCTTGGAAGCGTTTAAAGATGCGGGTGAAGGGCAACAAAGCCGTTGGTGTTTTGATGCAGGTGGCTGCGTGGCGTGAAGAGCAGGCGCAAGCGCGTAATGTACCGCGTAACCGTATTATGAAGGACGACGGCCTTTTCGAGCTGGCCAATCAGCGTCCACAGAGTGGCGATGCGCTTGAGAAACTGCGCTCAGTTCCGCGTGGGTTCTCAAATTCCAAAGCAGCGCCTTCATTGTTGGCGGCCATTAAGACCGGCCTCAACATGGATGACAAAGATATTCCAATCATCAATGGCATGCCTCCGTTGCCGTCTGGCATTGGACCGCTTGTGGAATTGCTCAAAGTCTTGATGAAGCTGCGATGCGAAGAAAACAACGTGGCGCCGAAGCTGATTGCAACGGTATCAGACCTCGAGCAAATTGCGGCGTTTGACGAAAAAGCTCAGGTTTCGGCCCTCAAAGGCTGGCGCTATGAGATTTTTGGTCGCGATGCGTTGGCTTTGAAAAACGGCGAGCTGGCTGTAGCTCTCAAACACAATAAATTGGTTCTGCTTAAAGCGGCCGATATGGTGTCAGCTTCCCCGCAGGCTGAAGACGAACTGACTGA
>NVSO02000142.1 GCA_002401305.2 Rhodobiaceae bacterium
ACTTTGAAAGATGAGCGAAACACTCGAATCAATCGCACTCGCAATGGTTGCCACCGGTAAAGGCATTCTTGCCGCCGACGAAAGCTCAGGCACCATCAAAAAGCGTTTCGACGCCATCAACGTGGAATCAACCGAAGACAACCGCCGCGATTATCGCGAAATGATGTTCCGCACCACGGACGCTATGACCAACCACATCTCAGGCGTGATCTTGTTTGATGAAACCATCCGCCAAAAAGGCGCGGACGGCACACCCTTGGTAGACGTCATCAAAGCTGCGGGTGCCCTTCCCGGCATTAAAGTAGACGGCGGCGCTAAAGAACTTGCAGGCGCACCAGGCGAAATGATCACAGAAGGCCTCGACGGCTTGCGCGATCGCTTTGCCCAGTACTACAAAATTGGCGCTCGCTTCGCCAAATGGCGTGCGGTCATCAATATCGGTGAGAACATTCCATCCACTTATTGCATCTCCACAAATGTGCACGCTCTCGCTCGTTACGCTAAATTGGCGCAAGAAGCTGGCATCGTGCCAATCGTGGAACCAGAAGTAATCATGGACGGCTCACACTCTATTGAGCGCTGTGAAGAAGTAACAGAAACCACTTTGATCGCCCTCTTCGACGCGCTGCGCGAACAAGAAGTCAATTTGGAAGGCTGCATCCTGAAACCAAACATGGTGATCTCAGGCTCAACCGCGTCAAACCGGGCGGGCGTACAAGAAGTTGCAGAACGCACACTCAAAGTGTTCAAGCGCACCGTACCTGCTGCAATCCCGGGCATTGTCTTCCTGTCAGGCGGCCAATCAGACCTAGAAGCAACAGCTCACCTCGGTGCCATGAACAAAATGGGTCCTTTGCCGTGGAAACTATCGTTCTCCTACGGCCGCGCGCTCCAAGCCGCACCGCAAAAAGCATGGGCTGGTAAAGCCGACAACGTGCCAGCAGCTCAAGCTGCATTCGGCCACCGCGCTAAAATGAACAGCTTGGCGTCAAAAGGCGAATATTCTACTGACTTAGAAAAATAAGCCAGACCACAACAGATACAGTAAAACGCCTCGGTTCACGCCGGGGCGTTTTGCGTTTAAGCCCCCGCGCCCTAAAGCGCCACCTCCCTGATTTCAGTGTGTCATGTGAGTTTCCCTGCCAAATTTTACTTTGATTGAAGTTCTGCAATGGGTATTTCAAAGTTCCCACCTTTAGTAATAAGATGGAATTCTTTCGTATTTGTGAGAATAAACAGGGTGATTCAATGAAACTGCCGAAATCTGCACTCGCATTGGGCACAGCTTCAATAATTCTACTGGCGAACGTCGCCTTTGCTGCCTCTAATACGCATGAAGCTGTTTCAGACAACTTCATTGCCGAACAGCACCACATACTCGCCAAAAACATTCTGAATACGGGCTTTGGACCTCGGTCACCGCGAGACATCCACTCGGTTGAAGGACACAATACGCGCGTATTCGAAGCCGCCCCGGTTCACACCCAGATGAACCTCTGCAATATTCATTTCCATAAAAATGCAGAGCACAAGGGGGGGGAATTCACAGCCTATGCCGGCAATGGCGACGGACACGGCAATGGCACCGGATATAAATATTCTGGCAAGTTGACCGACGCCGAGCTTGCACATTACGACAAGGCCGTCGGGGCCAGAGCTCAGGGTGACTTGCAACCTGGTGACACCATCGAAGTTCACTATGTGCACACCACGGCCAAAGTCACGCCCGGGCCTACACTGGGTTCTTGCCTGAGTGAAGCAATTGCCAATCCACAGCTGCGCGTTGAAGCTCAGGTCTATGTGCTGGTTAACGACGACAGCGCTCGAGATTTCGTTGAGCTGATGCATCTCAAGCAAGTCAATGGACTGCACCAAGCCACCAACATCCCGTCGGACACCGGTACACCGGTGCAATACGGCGGTTCCACAACCGGCCCAGACTTCAACGAAAAGGGCTCGCCCCTCCAAGTGAGCTGGAGTGTGCGCCCAGATGTTGCCAAGGTCAGTATTTCCTCGGTTGACGCTTGGCTTCACAACAACATTTTTGACGAGCGGTATGCGAAGGGGGCTCGCAACCTCATAACCAACACTGACCTGCTATCACAGATCCGGCACTAGCCCCAAACACTCCAGCGAAACCAAGCTCGCCCTATTTCTGCCTCGACCTCACCCTAGAAAGGCGCTATGGGAAAAGCATGAGCAAAAAATCGAAAAAATCGAAAAAATCACAAAAACCGCCCAAAGAGGAAAAGAGAGAGCCTTGTCAGCTTTATCTCATCACCCCGCCCCGCTTTGAGCCGGTGGGCTTTGGCGACACCTTACGTGCAGCGCTAGATGCCGGCCCCGTGTCTTGCCTTCAACTTCGCCTCAAAAACGAAGACGAAAGCAAAGTGGACAGCGATGAGATCAGAAAAGCTGCCGAAATACTCATGCCCATCGTTCATGAATATGAAGTTGCCTTTTTGGTTAATGATGATCCGGTACTGGCAAACGAACTCGGAGCCGACGGTGTTCACATCGGCCAAAAAGACATGACCTACGCAGAGGCCCGCCAGATTGTGGGTGACAACCAAATTGTCGGAATCACCTGTCATGACCAACGCCACCTCGCAATGGAGGCAGGCGAAGCCGGTGCTGACTACGTTGCTTTTGGCGCCTTTCATCCCACTGTCACAAAACTCGCGTTGAGTGCCGCCGAACCCGAAATTCTGGCCTGGTGGTCAGACCTTTTCGTGGTCCCGTGCGTCGCTATTGGCGGCATAACGACGGCAAACGCCGCACCGCTCGTAAAAGCAGGTGCAGACTTTGTTGCCGTGTCGTCTGGCGTTTGGGGATTTGAACAGGGCCCTGCCGCTGCCGTAAAAGAGTTTGATCAGATATTGATCGAGGAAAGTAAAAAGAGATGATGAAGACCGTCGCCACTGCTCTCACTGCCGCCGTGATCGCCCTGCCACTCACTTTGATGTCAGGAACCGCCATGGCCGAAACCGCCTTTGAAGCAGCCGCGAAACACTACGCCACTCACCAATACGAACTTGCCTTTGGACGCGCTATGGAAGGCGCACAAGGCGGCGACACCAACGCACAATTGTTGCTCGGCACCATGTACCTCAACGGGGAAGGCGCCGCAGCCAATGGCTCAGAAGCCTTGCGTTGGATTGAAGCCTCGGCCGAAAAAGGCAATGCCTCCGCCCTCTACGCCCTCGGTGTTATTTACCGGGACGGCGCCATCGCCCTTCAAGACCTAGGCCGTGCCAGATCGCTCATCGCGCGCGCAGCCGACAAACAACACACCGGTGCGGAATTCCTTTACGCACAATTCTTAGCGACCGGCGCTGGCGGAAAAGCAGACCCTCAAGGCTCGTTGAAATATTACGAGCGGGCCGCAAAAGAAGGCCATCCAGACGCGCTTTATTCGCTCGGTGCCATCTATGCCGCAGGTGAAATACGCCCTCTGGATATGTCGAAAGCAATTAGCTACTTCGAAAAGGCCGCCGCAAAAAAACAACCTGATGCTGCCTTTAACATGGCCCAGCTCAAGCTTGATGGTTCCCATATCGCCAAAGACAGCGTCGGCGCTGCCAAATTGCTAGAAATGGCGGCAAAACAAGGCCTTGTGGAAGCACAAACCTACCTTGGCCAGCTCTATTTCAGCGGGGACGGTGTCGCCAAGGATGACAAAAAGGCTGTCATTTGGTTCGGTAAAGCAGCAGAAGCCGATGAGCCCTTCGCCCAAGCCCGCCTCGCCCGCATGTACGCTCTGGGACGCGGCGTCGATCGGGACACGCTCATGGCCTATACCTACTATTTGATCGCCCGCAGGAACGGCTACGACGACAAACAACTCGGCGACGTGCTCTCAGATGAACTTAGTCCCGAAAAAGTAGCGCAAGCCCAAGGCCGGACGAAAAAATGGTTTAGCCAGTAAATTCGATAATCCTTTCAAAAAACAAGCGCTCCATTGGGGCGCTTGTTTGATTTCAGCCGCTTCTTTCCCCAAATCGGTCTATTTCGCCTCATTCGCACCAATAATCCGCCTTTAGGGAGTGATTTATTTGTGGAATGCCGCAGCAAATGCTATCAGAGCGGCCAAACCAGTTTTTAAACCTCCTAGAGGAGCGCACCCCAAAGGCAGTCTATTCGCCTAAGGTCGATGTCAAATGCGCGAACAATCAACTACGATTAAACCAAGATCAAACCTGAGAGCACAACCATGAAGATTAACGGCAATGAAATTCGTCCCGGCAATCTGATCGAGCATAAAGGGGGCCTCTGGGCCGCTGTTAAGCTCCAGCACGTCAAGCCGGGTAAAGGGGGTGCATTTGCTCAGGTTGAATTGAAAAACCTCATCGATGGCACAAAGCTCAATCAGCGTTTTCGGTCTTCCGAAACTGTTGAAAGAATTCGCCTCGAGCAAGAGGAATATCAATATCTCTATGCTGAAGGCGACATGCTGGTTTTCATGAACCAAAAGAACTACGAACAAATCGAATTGCCGACAGATTTCATTGGCGAGCGCGCCGCGTTTCTTCAAGACAACATGATTGTCACGCTAGAATCTTATGAAGAGCGCCCAATCGGCATTTCTTTGCCAGATCACGTCACACTCGAAATCGTAGAAACAGAGCCTGTCCTGAAGGGCCAAACAGCAACCTCTTCTTACAAACCGGCAAAACTGGAAAACGGTTTGCGGGTTATGGTGCCGCCCTTCATTGGCACAGGCGATAGAATCATCGTTGATACCAATGAAGTTACCTATCTCAAACGGGCTGAATAGCTCTCGTTTCCTCAACACTTTAAGATACGGACCAACTGCCTGATGCAGAATCTATCTCCCACCTTGACTGTCATGGTAAATGCCACCCGCAAAGCCGCACGTGGCCTCCAACGGGACTTTGGCGAAGTCGAAAACCTCCAAGTTTCGATGAAGGGCCCCGGCGATTTTGTCACCAGCGCTGATCTTAAAGCGGAAAAAATCCTGCGCGAAGAACTTCAAAAAGCACGTCCCGGCTACGGTATGTTGCTAGAAGAAAGCGGCGCAATCGAAGGCTCTGATAAGAGCCATAGATGGATTGTTGACCCACTTGATGGCACTACCAACTTCCTGCACGGCATTCCACAGTTTGCGATTTCAATTGGCCTCGAACGCCAAGGACAAATGGTTGCAGGCGTCATCTACAATCCCATCACCGACGAAATGTTCATTGCCGAAAAAGGCCGTGGCTCGTTTCTCAACAACCGCCGTTTGCGTGTCGCCAATCGCCGCGACATCAACCAAGCTGTTGTTTGCACCGGCATTCCGCACATGGGACGGGGCAACCACTCCCAAGCCCTCTCTGAATTGGCCGCTGTGATGCCACACGTCGCAGGCATTCGGCGCACGGGCTCAGCAGCTCTTGACCTAGCCTATGTTGCCGCAGGCCGTTTCGATGGGTTCTGGGAAAGCGACCTCTCCACATGGGATATGGCTGCAGGCCTCATCATCTTGCGAGAAGCTGGCGGCTTTGCAACAGACATCAACGGCGGTG